>NZ_JBHVPD010000003.1:184075-212210 GCF_042887525.1 Kitasatospora sp. NPDC057936 | reverse complement strand
CGCGCCTGGTGGGCTCGGCCGGCGACGCGGGCGGGCGGCTGCCCGCCGGGCTCGGCGCGGTCGGCGCGCTGTTCACGTCGGTGGGCGCGATCGTCGGCCTCGGGGTGCTGTCACCGTGGCTGGCGCTGGCCTTCTTCGCCGGGGTGGTGCCCGGCGTGGTGCTGATCCGGCTGTTCCTGCGCGACGCCGGTTCGGCGTTCGCCCGCTACCAGGAGGTGCAGGCGGAGCTCGCCGCGCGCCTCACGGGCGCACTCACCGGGCTGCGCAGCATCCACGCCGCCGGCGCCGAAGAACGCGAGGCCGCACGGGTGTTGGCGCCGCTGCCCGACCTCTCCGCGGCCGGGCACGCGCTGTGGACGGCGCAACGCCGCACGGCGTGGCAGGCGACGCTGCTGATCGCCGCGGTCGAGATCGCGGTCCTGACGACGGCGGGCGTGCTGCTCGCCGACGGGGCCCTGGCGCCGGGAAACCTCGCCGCGGCGGCCGGGTGGGCGGCGCTCGGGGCCGGCCTCTTCGAACAGGTCGAATCGCTGGTCGGGGTCGCCCACGCCCGCGCCGGGCGGGCCCGGGTCGACGCCCTGCTCGCGCTCCCGCCCGCACCCGTGGGAGCGGCGACGCTTCCGGTCGGCGGCACCGGCGAACTCGCCTTCCGCGGCGCGGTGGTGCGCGACGGCGACCGCGTGCTGCTCGGACCGATCGACCTCACCGTCCCCGGCGGACACACGCTCGCACTGGTCGGGCGCTCCGGCTCCGGCAAGTCCCTGCTGGCCGCCCTCGCCGGACGACTGCGCGACCCCGACGAGGGCGCGGTGCTCATCGACGGCGTCCCGGTCGACGAGCTGGCCCCCGACGAACTCCGGAACGCCGTCGGCTACGCCTTCGAGCGGCCCGCCCTGGTCGGCGGCACGGTGCGCGACGCACTCGCCGGCGCGGGCGAGGCGGAGGCCGGGGCCGCCCGCGCGGACGGCTTCCTGCGCCGGCTGCCCCGGGGATGGGACACCCCGCTCGACGAACTACGGCTCTCGGGAGGCGAGTTGCAACGCCTCGGGCTGGCCCGACTGCTGGCCCGGCCGGCGCGGGTGGTGGTGCTGGACGACGCGACGTCGGGGCTCGACCTCGCCACCGAGTACCAGGTCACCGAGGCACTCGACCGCGCCACCCTCGGCCGCACCCGCATCGTGATCGCCCACCGCGCCACCGTCGCCGCCCGCGCGGACCTGGTGGCCTGGCTGGAAAACGGCCGCCTCCGCGCCCTGGCCCCACACACCGCCCTCCTCTCACACCCGGACTACCGCGCCGCCCTGTCCGACACCGCCCTACAAGCAGCCGCCTGATGGCCCGCCACCGCACACCACACACAGAAAGTCGGCCGGGCCGACTTCCCACACAGCCCTCTGCGCCCTCCGCACCCCATCAAGCAACCAATGCCGGCACAGAAAGTCGGGCCGACCGAGTGCCGAACGCCTCGGACACCGAAAGTCGGCCCGATCGACTTCCCGCGCACGACCCGGCATCGGCCGCCGCAGGCATGGAAAGTCGGCCCGACCGACTTCTCACGCACGACCCGGGGCCGGGCGCTACCGGCGTGGAAAGTCGGCTCGACCGGCTTCTTGTGCAGCACCCTGGGCCATCCACGGGCCACCAGCTCCGCGACGCCCGCATGGAAAGTCGGCCCGACCGACTTCTCACGCACGACCCGGCATCGGCCGCCGCAGGCATGGAAAGTCGGGCCGATCGACTTCCCGCGCACGACCCGGGACCGGACACCGCGGACACAGGAAGTCGGCCCGACCGACTTCTCACGCACGACCCGGCATCGGCCGCCGCAGGCATGGAAAGTCGGCCCGACCGACTTCCCGCGCACGACCCGGGACCGGACACCGCGGACACAGGAAGTCGAGTAGGCCGACTTCCCGCGCACGGCTCGACATCGGCCGCCGCAGGCGCTGTCGCGCAACCCGGCGACGCAGGAAGTCGGCTCGGCCGACTTTCCGTGCAGACGGCTCCTGCCTCCGCTTACTCAGGGCGCGGAGCCCACCGCCGGTCCTCGCGTGCCAAGGCGCCCGGCGCGAGAAGTCGGGCCCGCCGACTTCTCGCGTCACCGTCACCGTCACCGCCACCGCAGCCGCCCCGGACGCCCACGGCCGCCCACCACCACCGCGCAGGAAGTCGGCGGCGCCGACTTTCCACTCCCACCGCCTCGCCCGGGTGGGCACTCCTCCTTCGGCAGTTCGCCACCACACGCCGACCGCTGCTACGGCTGCTCGCCTGGTCTGTGGTCGAGGCCCTGCCGCCGTTGCTCTCCGGGCTGCTCGTGTCGGCCGCCGTGGACCGCGGCTTCCTCGCCGGGCGGCCCAGGGCCGGGGTGGCCTGGCTGGCCGGGTTCGGCGCGGCCACGGTTCTGCGGGCGTTCGCGGCGCGGGCCGGGTTCCCGCACCTCGCGACGGTCGTCGAGCCGTTGCGGGACGCGCTCGTCACGCGGGTGGTCCGGAGCGCGCTCGCCCGGCCGGTCGCCGACGCCGCCGAGGTCGCCCGGCTCACCGAACAGGTCGAGTCCGCACGACAGTTGACCGCCACCCTGCTGCGCACCCTGCGCGGCGTCGGAATCACCCTGGCCGCCGCCCTGATCGGCCTGGCGCTGCTCGCGCCCGCCGTCCTGCCTCTCGTCCTGCTGCCGCTCCTGGCCGCCGGGCTGCTCTTTGCCCGCCTACTGCGGCCGCTGGTGGAACGCCGCCGGGCGGTCGTGCTGGCGGAGGAACGGTTCGCCGCCGAGGCGGGCCGCGCCCTGCACGGCCTGCGCGACGTGCAGGCCACCGGTACGCAGACGCAGGTGGCCGCCGCACTGGCCGAGGCGGCCGGGACGAGCGCCGCCGCCTCCCGCGCGCTGGGCCGGGCGTCCGCCCTGCGCGCGCTCGTGGTCGCGCTCGGCGGGCGGTTGCCGGTGCTCGTCGTGCTCACGGCAGCGCCGTGGCTGCTCGCGCACGACGTGCTCACGGCCGGCGAACTGCTCGGCGTCGCCACGTACCTGCTCCAGCAGCTCGACCCGGCGGTGCGGACGTTGGCCGGTACGGTCGGCGGCTGGCTGCTCGGCCTCGCGGTCGTGCTGGACCGCCTGGCCACGGCTTCCGCCGCCGACGCCCCGACCGCCCGGTCGACGGCGGGAGGCGCGACCGCCCGTGACACGAGCCTGTGCCTCACCGCTCTTCGCTACGCGCACGCCCCCACCGCCGAACCGGTCCTCGACGGGCTCGACGTGACGATCGGCGCGGGGGAGCACGTCGCCGTCGTGGGCCCGAGCGGAGCCGGCAAGTCCACGCTGGCCGGGTTGCTCGCCGGACTGCTCACACCCACCTCCGGCGACCTCACCATCGGCGGGGAACACCTCTCGCCGGGCGATCGCACCCGGGTGGTCGCGCTGCTTCCACAGGAGGCGTACGTCTTCCCCGGCCCGCTGCGCGAGAACCTGACGTGGCTCGCGCCGGATGCCACCGACGCCCAACTCACCCGTGCCATCGAGGTTGTGGGCGCCGGTGAACTCGTCACGCGGCTCGGCGGAACGGACGCCGTCCTCACCGACCCCGCCGCACTCTCCGCCGGCGAGCGGCAGTTGCTCGCGCTCGTCCGGACGTACCTCTCCCCCGCCCCGGTCATCGTGCTCGACGAGGCGACCTGCCACCTGGACGCCACCGCCGAGGACCAGGCCGAACGGGCCTTCGCCGCCCGACCGGGAACACTCGTCGTCGTGGCGCACCGGATCAGCTCCGCCCTGCGCGCGGACCGCGTCCTCCTCCTGGACGGCGGCCGCGGCACGCTCGCGAGACATGGAGACCTCCAGGTCCTGTCGCCGCTCTACCGGGAACTGGTCGGCCACTGGCTGGACTCCACACCGCGCAACAACAGCGCATCGCACACCGGGCACGCACCATGAAGAAGCCGCCCGCGCAAGCCAACACCTGCGCTCCGGCCAGCGGATCTGCGGGATGCGGCGTGGGAAGTCGACGGGCCCGACTTCCCACGCAGGAGGCCCGGGGAGCGGGCCGGGGCGCGGGGCGGCCACCGGCCCTCCACCGCTGGCTGGCACAGGACGTCGATGTCCCCGACTTCCCACGCAGACCAGCGGATCCACGGGATGCGGCGTGGGAAGTCGACCAGCCCGACTTCTCGCGCAGGAGGCCCGGGGAGCGGGGCGGCCACCAGCCCTCCACCGCAGGCCGAGCACAGGACGTCGATGTCGCCGACTTCCCGCGCAGGCCAGCGGATCCACGGAATGCGGCGTGGGAAGTCGACCAGCCCGACTTCTCGCGCAGGAGGCCCGGGGAGCGGGGCGGCCACCAGCCCTCCACCGCAGGCCGGGCACAGGACGCCGATGTCGCCGACTTCCCACGCAGGCGGCCAGTGGCTGGGGGCGGAGGGCGCTGCACGAGGCGGGCGCCGGCGGGCTGTGCGCTGCCGGGCGTGGGATCAGGATCTCCCGTAGCCGGGGCAGGGCAGCGCAGGGGCAGCCACCGGTCGGAGGCGGGCGGCGCCGGGCGGGGTGGAGGCGGTCAGGGTCTCGACGGGGCCAAGCGGGGACGGCGCCGGGCGGGGTGGGTGCTGCCGGGGTGGAGGCGGTCAGGGTCTCGGCGGGGCCAGGCAGGGGCAGCGCCGGGCGGGGTGGGTGCTGGCGGGCCGGAGGTGGTCAGGGTCTCGGCGGGGGCGGGGCCGGGCGGGGTGGGTGCCCCCGGGGTGGGGTGTCAGGATCTCGATAGGATCTCGGGCGCCGCGGCCGTTATGGTGGCCGGGGCACGGGCCGCGATCACCGGCTGTGGCGCGGTTCCTGCGCCCGAAACGGGGGCCGACCGCGCATTCACAGTGCCGGGCGGGCGCCGATGCATCTGCAAGCTCCGCACGGAAAAGACGATTCTGATGTCCGACACCCTCACCGACACCACCGGCCCCGCGACCAACGGGACCGACGCCGACGAGATCACGGCCGAGGACACCGCGTCGCACGGCCGCCACCGCGGCCTGTCCTCCGCCGACGACAGCCCCGAGGCCGGCGCGCACGGCCGCCACCGCGCTGCAAACCAGGGCTGACGAGAACCAGGGCTGACGGAGGGCCCGCCGGGAGGACTTCCCGGCGGGCCCTCCGCGCGCTCAGTCCAGGGTGACGACCGTCCGCAGGGCCTCGCCGCTGCGCATCTGGGCGATCGCGTCGTTGACGTCGGCGAGCGCGACCCGGTGCGTGACCATGCCGTCGAGGTCGATCCGCCCGGCCCGCCACAGGTCGACGACCAGCGCGATCGTGGACGGTACGGGCGCCCCGCCGTAGAGCGAGGGCAGCAGGCGCTTCTCGTTGAAGAACAGCTCGCCCATCGTGAACTGCGCGAGGTCGTCCTGCGCCCCGGCGCCGATCACGACGACCGCGCCGCCGCGCCGGGTGGCGTCGTACGCGGCGCGGACGGTGGCCGAGCGGCCGACCGCCTCGAAGACGTAGTCGTAGCCGCCGCCGGGCAGGCCCTTGGCGGTCGCCTTGAGGTCCTCCGGGGCGATGGCATCGGTGGCGCCGAAGGCCAGTGCCCGTTCGCGCCGCGAGACCACGGGGTCGACGACGGTGATCCGGCCCGCGCCGCAGACCCGGGCGCCCTGGACGGTCGCCACGCCGACGCCGCCCGCCCCGATCACGGCCACCGAGGCGCCGGGCTCGACGCGCGCGGTGTTGACGGCGGCGCCGACGCCGGTGGTGACGCCGCAGCCGATGAGCGCGGCGGCCTCGTACGGGAGGTCGGCGGGGACCTTGATCACGGCGTCCTCGGCGACGACGACCTCCTCGGCGAACGAGCCGGTGCCGTAGAACCCGGACGCGTCGACCGCGGCGCCGCCCTCCTCGAAGCGGAAGCCGGGCGCGCCGAGGCGCCGCAGGCTCGCGATGCAGAGGTGGCCGCGGCCGCGCTCGCAGTGCGCGCAGCGCCCGCAGGGTGCCATCCAGCACAGGACGACGCGGTCGCCGGGCGCGACCGACCGCACGCCCTCGCCGACCTCGACGACGTCGCCCGCGCCCTCGTGGCCGGGCACGAACGGCGCCGGCTGGGGCAGCACGCCGTTCATCGCGGAGAGGTCGGAGTGGCACAGGCTGGCCGCGCGCATCCGGACCCTGACCGTGCCGGGCCCGAACCCGACCGCCGTCACGTCCTCGCGGACGTCGAGCGTGTCCTGCCCGGTCTTGTGCAGAACGGCTGCGCGCATGGGGCTGCTCCCGGTGTGCCTCGGATCCACGGTCGGGCCGATTCTGGCACGGGCGCGGGGCGGCGACTAGAACACGTTCCAGCGGCGGTCCCGGGAGGAAGCGCGGACGTACCGTCGAGTAGGGTCCGACCGGAGTACCCGGAACCCACCCCGTCGCGAGGAGTCGCCCCATGTCCGACCTGCTGGAGAGCGTCCGTCCGGCGGACGAGGTGGTGGCGGCGTTCGAGGCGGCCACCGGGTTCATGCCGGTCGACGAGGGCCTCGCGCTGTACGCGGCCGCGGTCACGGCGGCGCGGCGCACCGGGCTGCCGGTGCTGGAGATCGGGACGTACTGCGGGCGCTCGGCGGTCCTGCTGGCCGCGGCGGCCCGGGAGACCGGGACGGTCGCGCTGACGGTGGACCACCACCGGGGGTCGGAGGAGCAGCAGCCGGGCTGGGAGTACCACGACCCGACGCTCGTGGACCCCGAGGTCGGGCTGATGGACACGCTGCCGGCGTTCCGCCGGACGCTGCACGCGGCCGGGCTGGAGGAGCACGTGGTGGCGCTGGTCGGCCGGTCGCCGCGGATCGCGGCGCTGTGGGGCCGTCCGGTCGGCCTGGTGTTCATCGACGGCGGGCACACCGACGAGCACGCGACCGGCGACTACGAGGGCTGGGTGCCGCACCTCGCCCCGGAGGGCCTGCTGGTGGTGCACGACGTCTTCCCGGACCCGGCGGACGGCGGCCAGGCGCCCTACCGGGTGTACCTGCGGGCGCTCGCGGAGGGCTTCGAGGAGGTCTCCGTCACCGGTTCGCTGCGCGTGCTGCGCAGGCGTGCACCGATGCTCTAACGTCGTGCCGGAGCCGCCGGGCGGGGGTCCGGAGGGTACGGTGGCCGCGCCGCAGCAGGCAGCGAGCGGCAGCGGGACACGGCGGCACCGGACAGAGCGACGGCGGATGGTGGGGGCTAGCGGCACATGACGGACCAGAACAACACCGCTCCGGCGGTCTGGGACCCCACCGCCCGCGGCGGCGCCGGCGGCTGGGTCCGCGGCCCCCAGCAGCCCGCCCCCCAGCAGCCCGGCCGGCCCCAGCCGAACCAGCCGCAGCAGCCCGCCGACGCCGCGCCCCAGGCGCCTCCCGCACCTCCCGCACCTCCCGCGCGCCCCATGGCCCCGCCGCCCGGCCCGGGCGGGGTCGGCGACCAGGGCCCGCCGCTGGGCGCCCGCCCGTACCTGGCGACGGCCCCGGGCTACGACGCGCCGACGGCGCCCGCGTTCCCGTCCGCCGCGCCGCCGCCCCCGCCCGTCCCTCCCGCGTCGCCGTTCCCGGCCCACGCGAGCGCCCAGGCGAGCGCCCAGGCGGCCGCGCAAGCGCCCGGCCCGTACCCCGGCCCCGGCTACCAGTACCCGCCGCGGCCCGGCTACCCGGCCCAGCCGGACCACCCGGCCGGCTACGAGGACCTGGACGACGACGAGGAGCGCCCCACCAACCGCAAGGCACCCCTGCTGATCGGCTTCGCGCTGCTCCTGGTGCTGGCGGTCGGCGGCGGCCTGCTGATGGCGGTCAAGGACAACGGCAAGAAGGACCAGGCCGCGCCCGCCCCGGCCGCCACGGCCACCGACCCGGGAGCGTCCGGCACCCCGCAGCCGGCCCCGGCACCCAGCGGTTCGGCCGGCGACCCGAGCGCCGCCGCGACCGACCCGGCCTCGGCGGGCGCGACGCCCAGCCCGTCCGCGACCACCGCCGGGCCGAACGCCAAGGCCCAGGCCGGCGCGCTGGACGACCTGCTCACCCAGGGCGAGAGCGCGAAGGCCCCGATCGGCAGCGCGGTGGCGAAGGTCAGCAGCTGCCCGGCCAAGCCCGACATCGCCGACGCGGCGCAGGTGTTCGACAACGGCGCCAAGCAGCGCGACGAACTGCTGCGCAAGCTGGGCGCCTTGAGCGCCTCGGACGTCCCGGGCGGCGCGGACGCCATCCAGTCGCTGAAGTCGGCCTGGCAGCTGTCGGCCGACATCGACCGGGCGTACGCGGCCTGGGCGCGCTCGGTGGCCGGCCAGGGCTGCTCCGGCACCGCCCCGACCACCGCCGACAAGAAGCACGCCGACGAGCTCAACCCCCAGGCGACGCAGGCGAAGAAGGACTTCGTCGGAAAGTGGAAGCCGATCGCCGACGCGTTCGGCCTCACCGCACGGACCCAGGACAGGATCTGAACCGCTCGTGACCGGCCCGACGAACCGCCCTCCCCGCCGCTCCGCCCTGCTGCGCACCACGACGGTGGTCGGCGCGGCCGTACCGCTCTGCCTCGCGGGCTGGTTCGGCTGGCAGGCCGTCAGCCACGACGCGCCCGCCGGCGCGACGGCCGCCACCGGCACGGCCGTCGCGAGCGCCGCGCCCGGGGCGGCACCGCCGTCGACGGCCGCCGCGCCCTCGACGACCGCCACCCCGGCGCCCGGGGGCACCCCGAGCGCCGCCACGCCACCCACCACGCCACCCGCCGCACCACCCGCCACCCCGTCGGACGCTCCCACCCCCGGGACCGCCGCCTCGACCGCCCTCACCGGCCGCACGATCCTGCTCGACCCCGGCCACAACCCCGGCAACTCCTCGCACACCGCCGAGATCAACCGTCAGGTCGACATCGGCAACGCCCGCAAGGAGTGCGACACCACCGGCACCGAGACCGACGCCGGCTACACCGAGGCCGACTACACCCTGGACGTCTCCCGCCGCGCCCGCGCGATCCTCACCGCCCGCGGCGCGACCGTGGCGTTCACCCAGGACGGCGACCGCCCGTGGGGCCCGTGCATCGACGAGCGCGCCAGGGCCGCCGCCGACGCCCACGCCGACGTGGCCCTCTCGGTGCACGCGGACGGCGCTCCGGCGAGCGGCAGCGGGTTCCACGTGATCATGCCCGCCAAGGTGGTCGCCGGGAAGGCGGACAACTCGGCGATCGTCGAACCGTCGCACCGGCTCGGCCTGCTGCTGCGCGAGCGGTTCCACGCCGCGACCGGCGAGCCGTTCGCCGACTACATCGCCGAGAACGGCCTGGACACCCGCTCCGACCTGGGCGGCCTCAACCTCTCGACGGTCCCCAAGGTGTTCATCGAGTGCGGTAACATGCGCAACCCGGCGGACGCGAAGCGGATGACGGACCCTCAGTGGCGCCAGAAGGCGGCCGAGGGGATCGCCGACGCGCTGACGGCGTATCTGACCTCGCGGGGCTGAATCCGGCGGCGCTCCCGCGGCGCGCGGGCTGCACTCCCGCGGCGCTCGGGCTGCGCCGTTTGCAACGAATTCGCCCCGTTCCCGGTCCCCGCTGTGCGCCGGTGGGGCGGTTGGCCCTAGGCTTCTGGTCCGTTCGGGGGTTCCCGGCCGGTCGGCGCGACCGGGCGGACCGCCGTCCACGAACCGTCAACGAGGGGAACGTAAGTGAATCTGCGCGCTCTCACCAGGGGAGACGCCGCCGTCGCAGGCGCGGCCGTCCTGCTCTTCATCGCCTCCTTCCTGCCCTACCTGAGCTGGAACTGCTCCGGGGCGTACTGCGGGAACATCGACACGTCGCAGAACGCCTGGAGCACCGCGCTGTTCCCCGTCCTGCCGTCGATCTACCTGCTGGGCATCGCCGCCGCCGCGCTGATCCTGGTGCAGCGGTTCCAGGGCCCGGCCGCGGCCAACCGTCAGGTCCTCGGCCTGCGGCTGGACCAGTGGGGCATCGCCTTCGCGGTGGCCGCGCTCTGGACGTCCGTCTGGGCGCTGGGCGGCGCCGGCACCGGTCCGAGCGTCAGCCACGGCTTCGGCGCCTGGCTCGGCCTCATCTCGCTGATCGTGCTCGCCGGCGCCGCCGCGGCCGCTCCGCTGGTGCCCGCGCTGAAGGCGCCGCTGGTGACCGACCGTCCGGCCGTCCCGTACCAGGGCGGCTACCCGATGCCGGGCCAGCCCGGTCAGCCCCAGCCCGGCCAGTACGGCTACCCGGTGCAGGGCCAGGACCCGAACCAGGCCCCGGCGTACGGCGCCCAGCCCGGCGGCTACGGCTACCCGGCCCCGGGTGCGCCCGGCCAGGCCGGCCAGCCCGGCCCGCAGGACATCACCCCGGCCCCGGTCGCCGCACAGCCGGCCCCGGCCCCGCAGCCGGCCCCGGCGGCCGACTTCGCGCCGTTCTGGTTCGCCGTCCCGGCCCCGCGCGCGCTGGCGCCGAAGGACAACCCGGTCGGCGCGCCGATCGGCGAGCTGGTCCCCGGCACCTGGTACCTGGCGGTCGAGCAGCGCGGCACCGCGCTGGTCGCCCAGCTCCAGGACGGCACCCAGGGCGTGCTGGCCGACACCTCGGGCATCCAGCGCGGCTGAACCGCCACGCAGCCGGAAGGGGCGGGACCACCTCGTGGTCCCGCCCCTTCCGCGTGTCCCGGCCCGGCCGCCTCAGCAGCAGTCCTGGACCACCAGTCCCTCCGGCAGGTCGTCCCCGCCGAACACCGCGACCGTCGCCGGGTCGCCGCCGAGCGCGGCGACGGCGAGCAGCAGCGCGCCGGCCGTCCAGGTGGTGCGCTCCTCGGGCCAGATGGCGTCGTCCTCGAACACGTACCCGGTCCAGTAGGAGCCGTCCTCGTGCCGCAGGTGCTTCTGGATCCAGCGCAGGATGTCCACGGCGCGGTCGGACTCGCCGATCGCCCAGAGCGCGAGGGCGAGTTCGGCGCTCTCGCCGCCGGTCACCCACGGACGGTCGCTGACGCAGCGCACGCCGAGGCCGGGGACGACGAAGCGGTCCCAGTCGCGCTCGATCCTGGCCAGCGCCGCCTCGCCGCGCAGCGCGGTGCCGAGCACCGGGTAGTACCAGTCCATCGAGAAGCGGTCCTTGTCGAGGAACCGCTCGGGGTGGCGGGCGACGGCGTGCCGCAGCCGGCCGGCCGCGAGCTCCCAGTCGGGCTGCGGCTCCTCCAGGTACTCGGCGACGGCCAGCCCGCAGCGCAGCGCGTGCAGGATGCTGGACGAGCCGGTGAGCAGCGCCTCGTCGGTCGCGGTGCCGTCCTCGTCGAGGCGCCAGGAGATCGGGCCACCGGGCAGCCGCAGCCGGACGATGAAGTCCAGGGCGCGGCGGACCACCGGCCAGATCCACTCCAGGAACGCGTCGTCGCCGGTGCTGAGGTGGTGGTGCCAGACCCCGACGGCGACGTAGGCGCAGAAGTTGGTCTCCTTGGCCCGGTTGGAGACCTCGCCGTCCGTGTAGGCCGCGTACCAGGAGCCGTCCGGGTTCTGGTGGGCGGCGAGCCAGCGGTAGGCGGCCTCGGCGGCGGCGTGCTCGCCCGCGGTGTCGAGGGCCATCGCGGCCTCGGTGTGGTCCCACGGGTCGAGGTGGTGGCCGGTGAACCACGGTATGGCGCCGTCGGGGCGCTGCTCGGCGAGGATGCTGCGGACGGTGCCGGCGGCCTGCTCGGCGTCGAGCACCCCGTCGAGCAGCAGCACCTCGGGGACGGCGGCGGTCATGCGCCGGCCCGCCGCGGCTTGGAGGCGTAGGCGACGAAGCTCTTGCCGATGACCGGGTTGAGGGCCTTCTCGGCGGCCTTGGTGAGCGTGCTGATCACCGGAGTGCCGACGATGTCCCAGACCAGCAGCTGGTGGTAGGCCTTGACGGGCAGCGCCTTGTCGTTGTCCACGCCGACGGCGCACTTGATCCACCAGTACGGCGAGTGCAGCGCGTGCGCGTGGTGGGTGCCGTAGGGCTCCAGGCCGGCGTCCTTGAGCTTGCCGAGCAGTTCGTCGCCGCGGTAGATGCGGATGTGGCCGCCCTCGACCTCGTGGTACTCGTCGGACAGCGCCCAGCAGATCTTCTCGGGCAGCCAGCGCGGCACGGTGACGGCGAGCAGGCCGCCGGGCTTGAGGACCCGGAACATCTCGTTGAGCACGCCCTTGTCATCGGGTATGTGCTCCATCACCTCGGAGATGATGATCTTGTCGAAGTACTCGTCCTCGAACGGCAGCGCCAGCGCGTTGCCCTCCATCGCGGTCGCCGACGCGCCCTCGGGGGCCTCGCCGGCCTGCTCCATCGCGGCGAACCACTTCTTGACCTCGGCGATCTCCTCGGCGTTCTGGTCGAGGGCGATCACGTTGGCACCGCGGCGGTAGCACTCGAACGCGTGCCGGCCCCCGCCGCAGCCCAGGTCGAGCACCCGGTCGCCGGGGGCGAGCGGGAAGCGCGAGAAATCGACGGTCAGCACTGCAGGGCTCCCATTCCTTTGCTACCAAGCGTCTTGCCATCAAGCGTCTTGCTACCAAGCGTCGTGCCATCAAGCGCGTTTGACGCTTCATCAGGTCTCCCGCACGCCGGTCGGCGCCGCGGACCGGCCCGGACTCAGGGCACGTACCGCCAGCCCGGCCCGGAGCGGGCCCGCGCGCCGACCCCGGTGGCGATCGCCGCGCGGTAGGCGTCGGCGGTCAGTTCGGCGGCCCGCTCCCAGGTGAACCGGGCCAGCACCCGCTCGCGGCCGGCCACCCCGAGCCGCTCACGCAGCTCCGGGTCGTCCAGCAGCCGGCCGAGCGCGGCGGCCAGCGCGTCCGCGTCCCCCGGCGGCACGGCCAGGCAGGTCTCCCCGTCCGGCCCGGCCACCTCGGGGATCGCGCCGCCGGTGGTCGCCACCAGCGGCGTGCCGGTGGCCATCGCCTCGGCGGCGGGCAGCGAGAAGCCCTCGTACAGCGACGGCACGCAGGCCACCTCGGCCGAGCGGTACAGGTCGACCAGCTCCGGGTCGGTCAGCCCGCTGCGGAACTCGATGTGCTCTTCCAGCCCGAAGCGGCGGACCGCCTCGGTGACAGGGCCGTCCTCCTTCTGCGGCTTGCCGACCACGACCAGGTGCGCGGGCCGCTCGGTGCGGACCTTGGCCAGCGCCTCGACCAGGTAGACCAGGCCCTTGAGCGGGACGTCCGCGCTGGAGGTCGTGACGATCCGCCCGGGCACCCGCGCGACCTCCGCCGACGGGGACCACAGCCGGGTGTCGGCGCCGATCGGCACCACCGAGACGGCGCCGGGCGCGGCGCCCAAGTGCTCGGCGATCTCCCGCTTCGAGCTGCCGGAGACGGTGATCACGTGGTCCAGCCGGGTGGCGACGCGGCGCTGCATCCGGGTGAAGGCGTACCAGCGGCGCAGCGACAGCCGGCGCATCCGGGTGGTGGCCGCGTCCAGCTCCAGCCGCCGGTCGACGGTGATCGGGTGGTGGATCGTGGTGACCAGCGGGAAGCCGTGCCGGGCCAGCCCGAGCAGGCCGTAGCCGAGGGTCTGGTTGTCGTGCACGACGTCGTAGCGGCCCTTGTGCCGGGCCAGGTACTGCCGGGCGCGCAGCGAGAACGTCAGCGGCTCGGGGAAGCCGCCGGTGCGCATCGTGGCGAACTCCAGCACGTCCACCGGCCCGCGGAACTCGCCGCGCCCGGGCGTGCGGAACGGGTCGTCCGCGCGGTACAGGTCCAGGCTGGGCAGCTCGACGAGGCGCACCGACCCCGGCCCCTCGACCTCGTCCAGGACGGCGTACGGCTGGGCGCCGATCACGTCCACGTGGTGGCCGAGCCTGGCCAGCTCGCGGGACAGGTGACGCACGTAGACGCCCTGGCCACCGCAGAACGGGTCGCCGCGGTACGACAGCAGGGCAATCCGCAGCGGCTGCGCGGTCATCCTGGGCCCTCTTCTCTAGCTGCTATCTGTGCTGCCGGTCGCTAAAGTAGATCAGGTTTCAGTGGCTGTGGAACTCGTCATCGACCATGTGAACAATGAGAGACCTCGAAGATACCGGCCCGTAGCTTTCCCTCCGGAGCCAGGGCTGGTGATTCCCGCCACGCCGACCCGGCCGACCCCGGGTCGACGGTGCGCCGCCCCCGTGCGGCGCGCCGCCACCCACGCGCCCCCGGGAGCACCCCTTGTCGTCGCCGAGCACGTCCGCGAGCCCCGCCGCCCCGCCGGCCGGGGAGCCGCCGCTGACCGCCCGCCAGGCCGAGCGCCGGCGGCGGATCCTGCGGGCCGCCACCGCCCTGGCCGCGCGCGGCGGGTACGAGGCGGTGCAGATGCGGGAGGTCGCGGAGAGCGCCGAGGTCGCCCTCGGCACGCTCTACCGGTACTTCCCGTCCAAGGTCCACCTGCTGGTCGCGGTCATGCTCGAACAGCTGCAGAGCCTCCAGGAGCACATCCGGCGCCACCCGCCGACCGACGACGAACCGGCGCCGCGGGTGGCCGACACGCTCACCCGGGCCTTCCACGCGCTCCAGCGCGAACCGCTCCTGGCGGAGGCCATGGTGCGGGCGCTGTCCTTCGCGGACCGCTCGGTCGGGGCCGAGGTGGACCAGGTGAGCTCCGCGACCGGACAGCTCATCCTGGACGCGATCGGCCAGTCCGGGCCACCGAGCGAGAGCCAGCGCGCGGCCGTCCGGGTGATCGAGCACACCTGGCACTCGGCGCTGGTCTCCTGGCTCTCCGGCCGCTCCTCGATCGCCGAGGTCCGGGCCGACCTGCACACGGCGGCGCGGCTGCTCACGCTGCCGTGAGGTCTCCGCCCGCCCCCGCTTACTGGAACGTGTTCCTGCTCGCCGCGGTCCGGCGGGCGGCGCCGGCGGCTAGAGTCAACGGGCAGCAAAAACTTCATCCCGTCCCTCTCCCGGGGGAAGCCGGTGCGAGTCCGGCGCTGACCCCGCAACCGTGAGGCCGTGCTCCCGCGCGTGAGTACGGGCCGAGCCGGAGCGCCCGGGGAGGGGCGAGCGGCCAGGACGTGTCCGTCGGATCAGCCCTCCGACCTGATCCGAGGGACACGGCCTGAGGGCCGGACGCACCCGTCCGGCACCGTCGAGGACTACGGAAGGGCCCCGCCGGGCCCGCCCCGCTCACCGAAAGGCACACCTCCACCATGCTCACCGCCGCCCGCCTGGGCGCCGCCGCCCTGTCCGCCGCGCTGCTCACCGGCGCCGCCGCCGCACCGGCCCTCGCCGACACCCCCTCCCCGCCGGCCCCCGCTGCCCCCGCTGCCCCCACTGCCCCCGCTGCCCCCGAGGGCCTGTACGGCAAGGGCGACCCGACGTACGACGGGGTGTGGCGCCAGTCCCTCGCGCTCACCGCGCTCGCGGCGGCCAAGGTGACCCCGGCCGACCAGGCGGTCGCCTGGCTCACCGGACAGCAGTGCGAGGACGGCGGCTGGCCGTCCTACCGGGCCGCCGACGCGGCCTGCGACGCCAAGACCGAGGACAGCAACGCCACCGCCGTCGCCGTCCAGGCCCTCGTCGCGCTCGGCGGGCACCAGGACGCCGTCGACAAGGGCGTCCAGTGGCTCAAGACCGTCCAGAACGCCGACGGCAGCTGGGCCTACAACCCCGGCAACCCCGGCGACGCCAACTCCACCGGCCTCGCCGTCAACGCCCTCTTCGCCGCCAGGACCGACCCGGCGGGCGTCGCCAAGGACGGCAAGAACGCCTTCGACGGGCTCGCCCGCTTCCAGCTCGGCTGCGCCGCCCCCGCCGACCAGCGCGGCGCCTTCGCCTTCCAGCCCGACGCCGCCTCCGGCGCCCTCGCGCCCAACGCGCTCGCCACCGCCCAGGCCTCGCTCGCCGCGGCCGGCGGCCGGCTCCCGGTCACCGCCGGCGTCCGCTCCGACGCCGCGCCCAAGCCGCTGACCTGCCAGGACGGCGCCACCGCCACCCCCGCCACCCCGGCCTCCCCCGTCGCGCACGCCGACTCGGCGGAGGCCGCCGGGGCGTACCTCACCGCGCAGCTCGGCGCGGGCGGCAACCACCTCACCCTCACCATGCCCGGCGCCACGCCCACCCCCGACTACACCGCCACCGCCTGGGCCGCCCTCGGCCTCACCCAGAGCGGCCACCCGCAGCAGGCCGCCGGCGCGGTGGACTGGCTGACCCAGAACGGCGCCGCGTGGACGAAGGGCGGCACCGACGCGGGCGCCGCCGCGACGCTGCTCCTGGTCGCCCAGGCCGCCCAGCGGGACACGGCCGCGCTGGTGCAGCAGCTCACCACGCTCGGCCCGGTGCCGAAGACGACGGCTTCCGCCCCTGCTGCTCCCGCTTCCGCCGCGCCCGCCGCCGAGAAGAAGAAGGACGGCGGCATCTCCCAGTACTGGCTGATCGGCGTCGGCCTGCTCATCGGCGTCGGCGGCGGCCTCATCCTGAGCCTCCAGCGCAAGCGCGCCCCGAAGCTGTGACGTCCAACCCCCGCCACGCCGCCGGAGCCTCCGGGCTCCCGGCGGCGGGCGGGCCCGGCTGGAGCCCGTCGTTCGAGGGCAGCGCGTCGGGCCCGGCGGCCGCGCCGACTGCCCGCACGCGACGCCCGACGGCGACCGGGCGTGCCCGCACGGCGGTCCGGGGAGCCTCGTCTGCGCCGGGCACCCCGGTCGGGCTCACGGCAGCGAGCGACCGCTCCCGTGCCGCCGCGCCCGGCAACCGCCTCGGGCGCGCCGAGGCTCCCACCACCCCTGCCAGCCGACTCGCCAGCCGCCTGGCCGGCCCCACCACCACCCCCGCCAGGCAACTCGCCAACCGCCTGGCCGGCCCCACCGCCCACGGCCACACCGCCGCCAGGCAACCCACCGGCCGCCTCGCCGCACTCCTCACCGGCCTGCTCGCCGTGCTCCTCGTCGCCGGTTCCGCCGTGCCCGCCGAGGCGGCCGGGTACCGGTACTGGTCGTTCTGGAAGGGTGCCGACGGCGGCTGGGCCTACCAGCAGCAGGGTCCGTCGGTCCACGTGCCGGCGGACGGGAGCGTCGACGGGTGGCGGTTCGCCGTCAGCCCGGACGGCGGGCAGAACGCCGCGCAGCCCCGCGCCGGCGCCGACTTCGCCGCCCTCTGCGCGAGCACGCCCCCGCAGCAGGGCCGCAAGCGCGTGGCCGTCGTCCTCGACTTCGGCACGGCCGACGATGCCGCCTCCGCCGAGCAGCCGCCCGAGCAGCGCACCGCCTGCGCCACCGTCGCCGCCAACGCGACGTCCGCCGAGGTGCTCGCCGCCGTCGCGCCGCCGCTGCGGTACGACACGAACGGCCTGCTCTGCGCCATCGCCGGCTACCCGAAGGCCGGTTGCGCCGACCAGGTCGGCGCCGGTGCGAAGACGGGCAGCAAGGCAGCGGCCAAGGACGACGGCAGCGGCCCGGACCTCGGCCTGATCGCCGGCGGAGTCCTCGTCGCCGCCCTCGCGGCCGGTGCCGTCTGGCAGTCGCGCCGCCGCCGTCCCCGATGAGGTCCCTTTCCGTGCGCGTCTCCCGTCAACTGCACCCCGGCGCCTGGTGGTTGTGGGCGCTCGGCCTGGGCGCCGCGGCCACCCGCACCACCAACCCGGCGATCCTGCTGCTGCTCGCCGCCGTCGCCGGCTACGTCGTCGCGGCCCGGCGCGGTGACGCGCCCTGGTCGCGGTCGTACGGCGCGTTCCTGCGGCTCGGCCTGTTCGTCCTCGGCATCCGGCTGCTGTTCGCCGTGCTGCTGGGCTCGCCGATCCCCGGGACGCACGTGCTGTTCACGCTGCCCGAAGTGCCCCTGCCCGCCTGGGCGCAGGGGGTGCGGATCGGCGGACGGGTCACCCTCGAAGGCCTGCTGGCCGCGCTCTACGACGGGCTGCGCCTGGCGACGCTCCTGGTGTGCGTCGGCGCCGCGAACGCGCTCGCCAGCCCGGCCCGCCTCCTGCGCGCCCTGCCCGGCGCGCTGTACGAGGCGGGGGTGGCCGTCGTCGTGGCGATGACGTTCGCGCCGAACCTGGTTGCCGACGTCCGGCGGCTGCGCGCCGCCCGCCGCCTGCGCGGCCGGACGGACAAGGGCGTCGCCGCCGTGCTGAGCGTCGGACTGCCCGTCCTGGAGGGCGCGTTGGAGCGTTCGGTGGCGCTGGCCGCCGCGATGGACACCCGCGGCTTCGGCCGCACCGCCGACGTCCCGCGGCGCCTCGCGCGGGCGACGGCCGCGCTCACCCTGGCCGGGCTGCTGGGCGTCTGCCTGGCCGCGTACGGCCTGCTGACCGCCGGGGGCGCCGGCTGGGCGCTCCCCGTCCTGCTGATCGGCCTGGCCGCGGCGTTCGCCGGACTGCTCCTCGGCAACAGGCGGTCAGTCAGGACGCGCTACCGGCCGGACCCCTGGGCGCTCCCGGAGTGGCTCACCGCCGGTTCGGGCGTCGCCGTCGCCGCGCTCACCGTCTACCTCTCCACCCGCGATCCCGCCGCCTTCGCGCCCACCGTCGTGCCGCCGAGCGTCCCCGTGCTGCCGGCGGCCGCCGTCCTCGCCGCGCTCCTGGGCCTGGTACCGGCGTTCGCCACCCCGACCCCGCCCCGGAGGGCTTCGTGATCACCTTCGAGCAGGTCTCCGTCCAGTACGCGGACGCTCCCACGTCGGCTTTGAACGGCGTCGACCTGACCGTCCCCGAGGGCGAACTCTGCCTGCTGGTGGGCCCGTCGGGCTCCGGCAAGTCCACCCTCCTGGGCACCGTCAGCGGGCTCGTCCCGCACTTCACCGGCGGCACCCTGCACGGCCGGGTCACCGTCGGCGGCCGGGACACCCGCACCCACCGCCCGCGCGACCTGGCCGACCTGGTGGGCACGGTGGGGCAGGACCCGGTCGCGCACTTCGTCACCGACACCGTCGAGGACGAACTCGCCTACGGCATGGAGTCCCTGGGCCTGCCGGCCGACGTCATGCGCCGCCGCGTCGAGGAGACCCTCGACCTGCTCGGCCTCGCCGACCTGCGCGACCGCGCCCTCGGCTCGCTCTCCGGCGGCCAGCAGCAGCGCGTCGCGATCGGCTCGGTGCTCACCGTCCACCCGCGCGTGCTGGTCCTGGACGAGCCGACCTCCGCGCTCGACCCGGGCGCGGCCGAGGAGGTGCTGGCCGTACTGCAGCGGCTCGTGCACGACCTCGGCACGACCGTCCTGATGGCCGAGCACCGACTGGAACGCGTCGTCCAGTACGCCGACCAGGTGCTGCTGCTCACCCCCGGCGCCACGCCCGTCCTCGGCGAACCGGCCGACGTGATGGCGCACTCGCCGGTGCACCCGCCGGTGGTCGGCCTCGGACGGCTCGCGGGCTGGCGGCCGCTGCCGCTGTCCGTACGCGACGCCCGCCGCAAGGCCGCCGGGCTGCGCGAGCGCCTCGACGGACGCCGTCCGGCCGCCGCACCCTCCCCCGACGGCTCCCCGCTGGCAGCCGCCGACCGCCTCGCCGTCCGACGCGGCCCCGTGCACGCCCTGCGCGGTGTGGACCTCGCCCTCCGCCCTGGCGAGATCACCGCGCTGATGGGCCGCAACGGCGCCGGCAAGTCGACCCTGCTGGGCAGCCTCGTCGGCCTGCACGCCCCCGCCTCCGGCACCGTCCGGGTGGGCGACCGCACCCCGCACCGCACCAGGCCCGCTGACCTGATCCGCCAGGTCGGCCTCGTCCCGCAGGACCCGCGCGACCTGCTCTACGGCGAGAGCGTCACCGCCGAGTGCGCGGCGGCCGACACCGACGCGAGCGCCCTCGCAGGCACGTGCCGAGCACTGGTCGAACGCCTGCTGCCCGGCATCGCCGACACCGCCCACCCGCGCGACCTGTCCGAAGGCCAGCGGCTCACGCTCGCCCTGGCCGTCGTCCTCACCGCCCGGCCCCCGCTGCTCCTGCTCGACGAGCCCACCCGCGGCCTCGACTACGCGGCCAAGGCCCGGCTGGTGGAGATCCTGCGCGGCCTCGCCGCCGAGGGCCACGCCGTGCTGCTGGCCACCCACGACGTCGAGCTGGCCGCCGAACTCGCCCACCGCACGGTCATCCTGGCCGAGGGCGAGATCGTCGCGGACGGCCCGACGGCCGAGGTCGTGGTCTCCTCCCCCGCGTTCGCCCCGCAGGTCGCCAAGGTGCTGGCCCCGGGCCCGTGGCTCACCGTCCACCAGGTGGCGGAGGCGCTGGAAGCATGAGTGAGCGCAGCGAGCGAATCATCAGAAGGTGCGTGTGGGCGAATGCCCCTGCCGAGCGGAGCGAGGCGGGAGCATGAGTCGTCCCGTCCCGCTCGGCCGCCGCTCCGTCACGGCGCTGACCCTCACCTCCCTCGTCGGCGTGACGGCCTTCGGCTGGCCGCTGCTCGCCTCGACCAAGTCCGCCCTGGTCGGCCACTCCGCCGACGCCCCTTGGCTGTTCGCACTCCTGCTGCCGTTGTTGTTGGCCGTCGTCATCGCGCAGATCAGCGAGGGCCGGTCGGCGGGCGGGGGCGCTCCAGGCCTGGACGCCAAGTCCGTCGCGCTGCTGGGCGTCCTCGCCGCGGCGGGCGCCGCGCTGCGCCCGCTCGGCGCGGGTACGGCCGGCCTGGAGCCGATGTTCTTCCTGATGGTGCTCTCCGGCCGCGTCCTCGGCCCGGGCTTCGGCTTCGTCCTCGGCTCGCTGTCGATGTTCGCCTCCGCCCTGCTGACCGGCGGCGTCGGCCCGTGGCTGCCGTTCCAGATGCTCGCGATGGGCTGGGTCTGCCTGGGCGCCGGCCTCCTCCCCGGCGCCGCGACCCTGCGCGGCCGCCGCGAACTCGCCCTTCTCGCCGCCTATGGCGCTCTCTCGTCCATCCTCTACGGCACGATCATGAACCTGCAGGGCTGGCCGTACATCGGCGGCCTCTCCAGCTCCATCTCCTTCGTCCCCGGCGACCCGCTCCCCGCCAACCTGGTCCGCTTCGCCGCCTACTGCCTGACGACGTCCCTCGGCTGGGACCTCCCCCGCGCCGCCCTCACCGTCACCCTGTGCCTCACCCTCGGCACCCCCGTCCTGCGGGCCCTCCGCCGCACCACCCGCCGGGCGGCCTTCGCGGCCCCGGTGACCTTCCGCCCGCCGGCCGAGTAACGGCCTAATCAATTGCCCTGCCCCACAACCACGTTGCACACTGACGGACGGCCGCGTCCATCGACCGGCCGTCCCACGGGGGAAGGGGAAACCGGCATGACCCACACGATCGGCAGGGTGCTCGCAGCCGCCGCACTGGCAGCACTCGGGGCGCTCCTGGTCACCACGCCCGCCACGGCCGGCAACGCCAACGCCTGGGTCGGCAACCCGGTCAAGGCCGGATCGTCGACCGGCCCGGACGGCATCGAATGGCCCGACGACTGAAAGCACCCTGCTGAGACGGGTCCTACTCCCGGCACGACACGCACAAGTTGCGCGCCTCGCGAACCGGCCGACCGCACAGGCCGTCCCGGCCGGGGCACTCGTGGTGCCGCGTCCCCGGTTCCGAGCCGACCGTCGTTGGCCGGGGGCCCGGCACGGGCGGGACGGCCGACAGACGGGAGGCGAGGATCGCGCCGACGCTGTGGGTGATCCGGCCCGGGAGCGGGGCGGACAGGACAGCCATCAGCGCGTCCGGCGTCCAGCCCCCGGCCAGGAGCCCCTCCACCATGGCGGCCTGGTCCGTCAGCGGCCTACCCGCGAGGGCCATCCGGGGCTCGCGGCGGCCCAGTTCGAGCAGCAGCGTCATGCCGTCGGTCAGGCGCTGGGGCCGAGCGGGAGGGACGGACGGCCTTCCGGCATCCTTCTCCGTCAACTTCCTTACCTTCACGGAAGGGTCTCCCGCAGTCCCGGCGCCTGGCCGGCCAGCTCCAGGACACCCGGCGGCCGGGGACACGGGAAGCGGCGGCACGGTGTGGACCGCCTTGCCCACCACCGGCACTTCGTGGACGGAGACGACCGTCCGAACCTGCCCCGTCAGGGGATCCCGGTGAGTGCGCCGGACGTAGTGCCCGGCCGCCTCCAGCTCACGGAGAGCCCGCGCCACCGTCGTGCGCCCCTCAACGCTCTTCGCCGCCAGCGTCCGAACATCTTCACGAGCGCCGTCCGGCAGGCTGAGCAGGTAACTGAGCAGCCCACGCGCCGCCCAACTCAGCGAGTGCTTACGGACGACATGCCCGTTGTCGAGAATCGTGTAGCCGGGGGCGTGCTTGGGGATACGATGAATCTGCATCTTGGAGCCCTTTGCTCTCCTGGTGCCATACCCCGGGGTGTTGACGCACCGCCGGGGCTCACTATGTGCGCGTGCTCCGCTCGAAGCACTCACGCCGCAATAGTCACCGTAGCTTCGTGACTAGCCGTCAAACTCCGATCCACGTCACCCATTCGGACGGCGCAGGCGCACAACCCCCGGCGCACATAGATCGCGAGTGACACTCGCCACAGGTTGCTACCTTCAACGCATGACTGACTACGAGACTGCGTTCCGGTCGTTGGACGGCACAGCGTTGTTCGGCACGGTCACCCCCTCCCCGACGTCACCTACCGCCCTGGCCGTTCTCATTCACGGAGCCGGTGTCACCCGCGAGGAGGGCGGGTTCTTCGGCCGACTGGCAGCCGGCCTGGCCGCGACCGGAGTGACCTGCCTGCGGTTCGACCTGCGGGCCCACGGCGCCAGCGGCGGGCGTCCGGCAGATCTCACGATCGCCGGAGTGGCCAACGACATTCGCGCCGCAAGCGATCACCTCGCCGAAGTCGCCAAGCGGCCGCGCCCAGTTCACGTCATCGCAGCATCGTTCTCAGGTGGCGCTGCCGCCATGCACGCCGGCCAGTACCCGGGGGAGGTCGAGCGACTGGTGCTGTTGAACCCGCGAATCGACTACAAGGACAGGTTCATCACCGAGCGAGCCGGCTGGTCAGGGAACTACCTCTCGCCGGATCGCGCCGCGCAGCTCGATCAAACCGGAGCTTTGCCGCGACAGCCGTTCGAGACCGGCCGGGCACTGCTCAATGAGATGTTTCTCCTGCCGGCGCCGGAAGCCGTCTGCGCCGGCGTTCATTGCCCGGTACTCATCGTCCACGGGACAAAAGACACCTTCGTGGATGTGCAGTTGTCACGCCAGTACGCCCCCTTGTTCCGGAACGGCTCGGGAGCCGAGTTGTATGAACTCGACGGCGCGCAGCACGGCTTCGCAGTCCATGACGATCCCGCATACGCCGACCCGCAATCACAGGCTTGGCAGCGAGACGTGATCGCCAAGGTGACTGCCTTCCTCTCTTCCTAGCCGGCCGCCAGGATCACCAGTCGCTCGTGGAGTTCCCGCACCTGTGGTCTCTGTCGGTACGGAAACAGGGTCTTCGCAGTGCCGTGAAGTGCGCCGATGGCTTGCCGGGAGCGAACATCCGTAGCAACACGCAGCGCTTTCAGGGCGACTGCGGCAGCCTCGTCAGGTTCCCCGAGATCGGCAAGAGCACCGGCCAAGAACGCGCTGTAGTGAGCACGGTCACGTGGAGCGAACGCCTCGGCGGTGAGATGCGCCTGGAACGCTGCGATGGCTTCAACGGGGCGTCCGGCTTCCCGTAGTCGGATCGCCGTCTGGATGAGGAGCCGTTCCCGCGTGTATCCGTCGCCGAGCGGCCCCGTACACGATGGAGGCTCCGCTGGTCGGTCGGCCCGGTCGAGGGCGGCGTGCGCTTGGTCCAGTACCCGGGCGATCTGATCGGGGTGGGCACCGGTCATCGCCATTCCCCGCGCCTGCTGCTGGAGCGCTTCGGCATGCGCGCGGGCCGGCAGCTTCGACGGCCCGCTCGTCGCGGCCCTGGCAAGGTCGAGCATGCGCGCGGCATCGTGGCGCCCGAGGATCTGGGCCTGCCGCATCAGCACGTAGGCATGCATGGCTTCATCATTGGTGAAGGTCGCCCATTCCTTGGCCTGGTTGTGCCAATAGGCAACGACCTGGTCAGGAGCGCCCGCGTCGTGGTGCAGCCACGCCGCGAACTCCGCCGCCCTGGCCCCGAGGACAAGAAGCTCACGACGGATAGCCGGCCTGGCGTCGCGGGCAGTGGTACTGGTGGCAGACAGGATTCCCAGTGCTGCGGGCAACGCCCGATGCGACCCCACGCGCAGATCCGTACGAGCGGTGTCGTCCAGAGCATCCCGAAGGTGGCCCACAAGTTCGTGGTCAGCAAATCGGTAGGCATTGCAAGCGGCCGCGGTGAGGTGCTCCAGGGCTGCGAGATCGAGCAAGGGCGTGGCGAGCGGACCACTCATGAAGCTGCGGTGAAGCATTGGCTCCTCCACGTCTGACTTCGAGCCGGTAGCCGTCCCGAGCCGGATCGGCTTACTCGGCAGCGGGACGAAACCAAGTCGTTCGAGAGGCGCATCGAACATCTCGGTCAGCACGTACCGCGCATCCCGATTGGGCCAGGCGGTCTGACCGGACTCCCAACGCCTGACCTGGCGAACCGAGATCCTGGCCTTCGAGTTCAGAGTGACGGCTTTGGCGCTATACGCATCGGCGAAGTCCTCTTGCGTACGCCAGCCACGTTCGATCCGCGCGGCTACGAACGTCCCGTTCGCTGCGCATTCGGGCATATCTTGCACCCCCACGAATCCACGCTAGGCCACTGACACCATCCTGCGGCAGGAGACACAAGCTACCCGCCGAAATGTCCGGTGATGTGTCCTCCGGTCCGACCTGGTTCTTTGCCACGAGCCGCCATTGACTGTTCATCAGTCATCTCGGAGGAGGCTCCCGTGCACCGCTCAGTCGACGGCCGGATCCGGCAGCAGCGGCTTCTCGACACCACAGCCGACCGCTCCGAGTCCATGTCGCAGACGGGCTCCGCGAGGGGCTCGGCTCCAGCACGCACCGAGATCCCCGGCCCGGCAACGGCCTCCCTGAAGTACCGGTCGGAGTCTGCCTGCACGGCTCGCAAGCTGGTTCGACGCAAGCTCCGGGAGTGGGAGCTGGACGACCTGGCGGACGACGCCCAGCTGATCGTCACCGAGTTGGTCAGCAACGCCTGCAAGACCGGCTGCCTGACGTTCATGCTCGTCAAGATCCGCAGGATCACACCCCAGACAGTCAGGATCTCAGTCCGCGACGGCTCCCGAACGATGCCAGTGCTGCTCCAAGCCGGAAGCGACGACGAGTGCCACCGCGGCCTCGCCCTGATCCACCTGCTGACCGCCGGGTGCTGGGGCGCGGCCCTGGACACCTACGGCAAGACCGTGCATGCCGATCTCCGCGTCCGTTGACGCCAGTCACTCCTGAAGCGAGGAACGCCGTGTCCACCTCCTTGTCCCGCACCTCACGCGACCGGTACCAGCGACGGCGCTTGTTGCGGTGCCCCTCGGCGAGCCGAGGGGCACCGCTGTGCGTCAACTGCGCTGGCCAAGTCAGGCGTTGACGATCGCTGCCGTACGGGACATCCGCGCTAGCATCCACGAGCTACTGGCGAACGGACCCAAGGGAACGGCATGGCAGTGATCGCAGTGACCGGGCACATGGACCTGACCGCGGGCAGCATCCAGCCGGTTCGCGATGCGCTCCTGGACCTGCTCTCCGAGTATCCGAGCGATCAGCTGACCGGACTGTCCTGCATCGCCAAGGGCGCCGATGCCTTGTTCGCCGACGTCGTCTTGTCGCTCGGTGGCCTGCTGATCGCTGTGATCCCGTCCGCGGATTACCGCAAGGCCAAGGTCAAGCCCGACTACGCAGCCGAGTTCGACCGCCTGTACGAGGCGGCAACCGACGTGATCGTCATGCCGTTCGCAACAGCCGACCGCGAGGCGTACGAGGCCGCAAGCAACGAGTTGCTTCGCCGCGCTGACCGGCTGGTAGCGGTATGGGACGGTCAACCGGGCAACGGACGGGGTGGGACGGCCGACACAGTGGCAGGCGCACAGGCCGCAGCGATCCCGGTGGACGTCGTATGGCCCAAGGGAGCCTCCAGGAAGGGCTGAGGCGCCGAACGCTGCCCTCCAGATCACAACCTGCACAACGCCCAGGCGTTCCAGTGAGCCCGCCGAAGTCGCCCAGCCACGCACCACCGGTCGGGTCCCCCTGGGCGCCCCGGCCACCCGGCCGGGGCGCCCAGGCAAAAGACCAACCTCCCGGGTGGTCGCGCACCTCCGAGAGTTCCGCCAGTTGCTCAGGCCGCATCGCCGAGCCGGCCGGCTGATCAGAGGCCGGCCTCATCCAGCAGCAGGTACAACACGCCCACCAGCGTGCCACTGCTGACGATCTCGCGCCGGTCGATCATCCCTCGCAGCTCAGAAAGGGGAATCCACTCGATCCGGTCGGACTCGTTGTGTTCGGTCGGCGGACCCGCGTACTCGACGGCGTCAGTCCGGAAGACGAAGTGCTCGGAGTCGGTGATCCCATTCGCCGGCTGGGCGTAGATCAACGGCTTGACTTCGCCAACCCTCCAGCCTGTCTCCTCCAGTGCTTCGCGAGCAGCCGCCTCCGCAGGGGTTTCGTCCGGTTCGATCAGCCCCATCGGGAGTTCCCAGGCCCAGGTGTCGGTGATGAAGCGATGCCGCCACATCATGAGGACCTGCTTCTCACCGTTCACGATGGCGGCCACGGCAAGGTGCCGCAGCTTGACCACATGATGCTCCCACCGGTGTCCGTCAGGCTGCTCGACGTCGGCCAGCCACAGGTTCACCCATGGGTTCTCGTAGATCGGACGTTCCCCATGGATCTTCCACTGCATCGCGGCGGCCCCTCTCGATGGCCTTCAGCATGTCAGACGCAAACCGGCCGCAGACCTGCCCCGACAGATTTATGTCAAGGTGACGAAATCCTCCAACGCACCGCCGGTCAGGCACCCAGGAGAGCAACGAAGGCCTCCCACGTGCGGGCCTGCCGCGTGGCGCGGCAGGCCCGTCTCGTCACACTCTCTCGGCTGCCGTCCCGGACGGAGACCACCGTGGCCGGGCCCGCGACGCCTGGCGCGGGCCCGGCTCCTTCGAGAGCGAGCGCGCAATGACCACCCGCACCTTCGGCCGCATCAGCATCGCCCTGCCCGATCTCGCCGACGGCTACCTGTCCAACGTGACCTCCCTGGAGAGCGGCCGGGGCACCGTCCAGGACTTCAACTACGCCGACGCCGGCCTGCGGGATCTCGACCTGGCGCACGCCCACCTCATCACAGGCCGAACCACCAGCCCGCGCGCGTCCCGCGTGCGGATGGACGAAGTGCGAGTCGACTCGGTCGAGTTCGACGGCTGCGATCTCGGCGATCTCCAGTGGGCCGACAGCAAGCTGTCCCGCGTCGTCTTCAAGAACTGCAAGATCATGGGCGGCACCTTCAACGACCTCACCCTCGACAACGTGCTGTTCGACAACTGCAAGCTCGACTACTCCACGTTCGAGAGGATCCGCGCAGCTGGCCCGGCCGCCTTCACCCACTGTGTGCTCACCGAATCGACGTTCACCGGGTGCGACCTCACCAACGCCGTCTTCAACGACTGCACGTTGCGGGACACCGAATTCCGACGTGGCACCTACAAGACGACCGACCTGCGCGGCAACGACCTCTCCGCTCTGCGTGGCGTCGGAAATCTTGCGAAGGTCGTCATCGACCGCTCCCAGCAGATCGAGCTGACGCAGGCCCTCATCGCCGAGCTGGAGATCACCTTCGGGGAACCGTGACGGACAGCAGAGCGGCACGCCGACTGGAAGCCGGGCAACGCGGCCTGACGTCCGCGTACGCTGCGGAGCACACGAGTAGGAGGCATTCCGATGGAGTGGATCAACCCGCAATACGCGGACCTGGTCGCGCGCTACCGGCAGCAGGACGACGACGCCGAGCCCGTCACCCCGTTCGGCGCCCCGCTCCGATGGGTTGACGGCGAGGATGTCCCATCGCGGCTCGGGTTCATCCTGGAGCCGCTCCTGAGCGAGTAGCAGGTGGCGCCCCGGGTCGGCCGCACACCGGTGCGGCCGACCAGAGCCCATTTCCCACCAACCACGCCGATCGACGACGACCGTACGCCCAATGGGGAGCCCGCCCAGCACTCGGAAGTCGGATGGGCCGACGTTCACGCAGTACCGGACGACTTCGTCCCCACGACCAGGGAAGCTCTCATCAGCTACCTCAGCGACGGCCCGAGCGTCTCCCTCGACTTGTGGCCCGAGTGAGGCATTTGTTGTGGTGCCCCTCGGTGAGCCGCGGGGCCCCCCAGGGGCCCAACAGCCCCGGCAGCCGCGGTTCGACCCGGCCCGGGGGGCGCGCCGGCACCCCC
>NZ_JBHVPD010000003.1:0-184065 GCF_042887525.1 Kitasatospora sp. NPDC057936 | reverse complement strand
CTAACACTCCTCCCCCCCCCCGGCCGGGCCGCCCGGGGCGCGGTCCTGTTGGGCGGTGCTCTTTCCAGTTTGTGTGCGCCCGCGCGTCCCCCCCCGCCCCACCACTGTGACCGAACTGCCCCGGATGCAGCGTTTCGACCCGGCCCGGGGTGCGCGCCGTCACCGCCTGGAGCACCGCTGGTCGGATGCCGGGTGACGTCCGGTGCGCCGCGTCTGACAGGGTGGCGCGTGTGATGATCTCATCGGCGGCAGCCGGCGGAATGGCCCTGGTCGAACTGGGAATGGCGCTGACGCCGGGCCCGAACATGGTGTACCTGGTGTCCCGGAGCGTCAGCCAGGGCCGCGCGGCCGGGCTTGTCTCGCTGGTCGGGACTGCGGTTGGCTTCCTTGTGTACATGACTTTGGCCAACCTGGGGTTGGCGGTGGTCTTCGTTGCCGTCCCATGGCTGTACATCGGCTTCAAGGCCGCCGGCGCGGCCTACCTCGCCTTCCTGGCCTGGCAGACACTCAGGCAGGGAGGCCGCGGGTTGTTCGAGCCACGCGGCCTCCAGCGCGATTCGCACTGGAGGCTGCTGCGGATGGGGCTGATCACCAACCTGCTCAACCCGAAGGTCGCCATCCTGTACCTCGCGCTCATCCCGCAGTTCATCGATCCCGCTCGCGGCCACACCACGGCCCAAGGGTTCGCCCTCGGCGCCGTACAGATCGCGGTGGGCCTCACCGTGAACGGGCTGATCGTGCTCGCGGCCGGGTCGATCGCCGGCCTGCTCAAGAGCCGCCCGGCATGGGCCACGTGGCAGCGCCGGATCACCGGGAGCCTTCTCGGTGCCGCCGCGCTCGTCCTCGCCCGGGAGGTACCCGCCCGCGCGCGGGCTTGACCTCGGCCCACGAACCTTCCTCCCACAGCGAAGCTGCGCGCCCCGAGAGCTCGGGGCGCGCCGCTCGTTCAACGACCACTCAGGCCTTCGGGCCCGCCGACTGGACGACCTCGAAGGACCACAGCGTGGAGCCGGACGCGGCCGGGCGCTTCGGGGCCTCGCCGCCCTCGGCGGGGGCACCGCGGTGGGCGGCCTGCATCGGGCCCTCCATCCAGGCCTTGAAGTCCTCCTCGCTGCGCCAGCGGGTGTAGACCAGGTACTGGTCGGTACCCTCGACCGGGCGCAGGAGCTCGAACCACTCGAAGCCGTCGGAGTTCTCCACCGCGCCGGCGCGGGAGGCGAAGCGCTGCTCCAGCACCTCGCGCTGCTCGGCGGGGACGGTCAGGACGTTGATCTTGACGACGGACATGCTGCTCCTTCTCTCGGGTGCTTCGAGAAGTCTCCTACACCTCACGCGATCCACGGCGGGAGCACCCGCTCGTCGTCCTTCGGTGCCATCCCGCAGGCTCCCTCCGGGGTGACGGCGTCGGGGTTGTAGGCGTGGGCGGGTGAAGGTGAGGCCACGATGGCGGTGAAGCCGTCCTCGGTCGAGATCTGGCGGGCCGCACCGGCCGGGAGGGCGACGGTGTCGCCGGCGAAGAGGGAAAGCGCTTCACCGGCGAGAGAAACGACGGCGGAGCCGCTCAGGAGCGTCCAGATCTGCTCGACGTCCATGGCGTGCAGCGGCCCCTGCTTCCCGGCGCCCATGTCGACATGCCACATCGCAAGGGCAGTTGAGCCCTGGGTCGGCGAGGCATAGGTGGTCATGACGGCGTTCGGCGTCTCGGTGCGGCGCGCGTCGGCGTGACGGATCACGGGCATGGCGATGGAACCCCCTAAGATGGACAATGTCGTTGTCTATATGGTCAATGAGGTTGTCTATCGTGTCAAGCGAACCTGCCCCGCCCGGCTTCGAGCTGCCGCTGCGCCTCCTGCTCGCCTTCCGGACGATCATCGACGAGCTGCACGAGCGCCTGGCCCGCGAAGGACATCCCGACGTGCGGCCGATGCACGGCTTCGTGTTCCAGGCGATCGGGCCGCACGGCACCACCGCCGTCGAGCTCGGCCGCCGCCTCGGCGTGTCCAAGCAGGCCGCCGGGAAGACCGTCGAAAACCTGGAGCAGCTCGGCTACGTCGAGCGCGGCAGCGACCCCGCCGACGCCCGCCGCAAGGTCGTCCGGCTCACCGCGCGCGGGGTGGACTGCCTCGCCCGTTCGGCCCGGATCTTCGACGAGCTGCGCGCCCAGTGGTCCGCCACCCTCGGCGAGGAGCACCTCCGGCAGATGGAGAAGGACTTGCGACTGCTCGCGCCCGGCGACCCGTTCCGGCTCGACACCCCGCGCTGGTTCGGAGCACCGTGAATCAGAACGAGCGGCCCTCGCCCCGGTACGGCGGCTCCAGGCCGCCCACCGGGTCGGGGCGGTCGCGCGGGTCGGCGCAGAGGCCGGAGCTGAGCCGGGTGAGCAGGTCGGCGAGGTCGGCGTACTGCTTCTCGTCCCAGTCGCCCAGCAGCTCGGAGAGCTGGGTGCGCCGGGCCGCGACGAGTTTCAGCGCGGCCTGCTCCCCCGGCTCGGTGAGCCGCAGCGGCAGCCCGCCGTGGCGCGAGGCCAGCCCACGGCTCTCGACCTCGCGGGCCGCCGCCTCGATGACGGCGATCGGCACGACCCGCCGTTCGGCGAGCTCGGCCGGCTCGGCGGAGCCGTGCTGGTGCATCTGGAGGAGCAGCCAGCTGGAGGCGGGCAGCAGGTCCAGGCCGGCGGTGGCGGTGATCCGGCGGAACAGGTCGCGCCGGGCCTCGCGGGTGCTCAACACCGAGAGGGCGCGGGCGATTTCGTCCAGCGAGGAGCGTTCCACCGGATTGAGGCCGATGGACTCGCTCAGGTCCGGTGCCGTCACGGTGGTGCGCAGCGTCTGCTCGCGCAGGAACAGCGACAGCACGAAGGCGACCACCGCGACGGGCACCGCGTACAGGAACACGCGGGTGATCGATTCGGCGTATGCGTGGTGGACGGCCGTCTGGACGGCGGCCGGCAGGCGGCTGACGACGCGCGGGTCGGAGGTGATCGCGTCGGGACGGAAGCCGGGCGGCAGCGGCACGCCACGCAGCGCGTCCGCGAGCCGGGACTTCAGGCCGCTCGCGAAGACCGTCCCGAAGATGGAGACGCCGAACGAGGCGCCGATGGAGCGGAAGAAGGTCGCGCCCGCGGTGGCCACGCCGAGGTCCTGGTAGCCGACCGAGTTCTGCACGATCAGCACCAGCACCTGCATCACCAGGCCCAGCCCGAGGCCGAAGACGAGGAAGTACAGGCTCATCTCCCCCGTGCCGGTGTGCTCGTCGAGCCGCGAGAGGAGCAGCAGGCCGACGGTGGTGACGGCCGTCCCGGCGATCGGGAAGACCCGGTAGTGCCCGGTGCGGGCGACGATCTGGCCGGAGCCGATCGAGGTGGCCAGCATGCCGAGCACCATCGGCAGCATGTGGATGCCGGACATGGTCGGCGAGACCTGCATGACGACCTGGAGGAAGGTCGGCAGGTAGGTGAGCGCGCCGAACATCGCGAAGCCGACGACGAAGGAGATCACCGCGACCAGGCTGAACGTCCGTGAGCGGAACAATCGCAGCGGCAGGACGGGCTCCTGCGCCGTCCGCTCGACCTGAACGAAGGCGACGAGCAGGACGAGCCCCAGCACGCCGAGCCCGACGATCTGCCAGGAGCTCCACGCCCACGTGGTGCCGCCGAGCGAGGTCATCAGCACGAGGCAGGTCGCGACGGAGGCGATCAGCGCGGTGCCGAGGTAGTCGATCCGGTGCTCGCGCTTGACCTCGAGACCGTGCAGCACCGCCGCGATGACGACCAGGGCGACCACGCCGATCGGCAGGTTGATGTAGAAGACCCAGCGCCAGCTGAGGTTGTCGACGAACAGGCCGCCCAGCAGCGGCCCGAGCACGCTCGTCACGCCGAACACGGCGCCGAACAGGCCCTGGTACTTGCCGCGGTCGCGGGGCGAGACGAGGTCGCCGACGATCGCCTGCGACAGCACCATCAACCCGCCGCCGCCGAGGCCCTGGAGCGCCCGGAAGGCGATCAACTCGCCCATGTCCTGGGCGATTCCGCAGAGCACCGAGCCGAGCAGGAAGATGACGATGGAGGCCTGGAAGAACCGCTTCCGGCCGTACATGTCGCCGAGCTTGCCCCAGAGCGGGGTGGCCGCGGTCGAGGCGAGCATGTAGGCGGTGACCACCCAGGACAGGTGTTCCAGGCCGCCGAGGTCGCTGACGATCGTGGGCAGCGCGGTGGAGACGATGGTCTGGTCGAGCGCGGCGAGCAGCATCGCCAGCAGCAGGGCGCCGATCGGCACCCAGAGGTTGGGGACGGTGACCGCCGGCGGGCCGGGCTCGGGCGCCGGGCTCCGGCCGAAGGCCGCGGGAGGGTCCCGAGGGTCCGGCGGGTCCGTCATGGCGCCTCCTGGCGTCTGCGTGGGGTCGCGGGCCGGGCGGGAGCGGACGGCCCGGGCGGATGATCACTCCCAGCCACCATGCTGTCAGAATTGCCCTGCTTTGTGCCGCCTGATTGAGCCGAACGTAAGCGCCCCACCTGTCAACCGAACACGGACCGTTCACCTGGTGCCAACCACCACCAACCGGCACAACCCCACCGCGGACGGCCGGACGGCCCTGTCCACCCTCCGGGACGTCCTGCATAATCAGGCCCGATCGTGCGACCCGGGACCGCCCGGCCGCGCGCCAGAGAGCACGAGAACCGCGAACCGAGATCCGAGGAGGGCCGGCCCATGCCGGACCAGCACTGCCCGACGTGCGGCACCGCACGCACCGCCGGGTGCGGCTGCCTCCCGGACCGGAGTCTCGACGAGACCGCCGTCCTCCCGCACGTCGAGGGCCCGCCACTGGTCCGCCCGTACGTGCCGCAGGCAGCCGGCCAGGTCGCGGAGGAGCCGCCGCACGCCGCAGCGCCGCACACCGCGCCGCACACCGCCGCGCCGCACAGCCCTCCGGCAGCCGCACCCATGGCCGCGCACCCGCCCGTGCCACCGCTCGGGCCCGACGCGGACGCGTACGCCACCACCGTGCTTCCGCCCGTCCCCGGGCCCGCTCAGGACGCGTACGCCACCACCGTGCTGCCGCCCGTCCCCGGCGCCGCCCCGGACGGGTACGCGCCGGACGGGTACGCGCCCGACGCGTACGCCCAGGACGGCTACGCGACCACCGCGATGCCGCCTGTCCCGCCCGTCCAGCCCGGGGACGACCTCGGCTACTTCCCGTTCGACAACCCCGCCCCCGAGCCCGACCCGGAGGCCGCCCCCGTCGCCGGCCGGGCCGCGCGGAGGGCCGCCGAGCAGGCCGAGCAGAGCCCGCTCGCCCGGCACAAGCTGCTGGTCGCGGGCGCCGGCGCGGGCCTGCTGGCGCTCACCGTCGGCCTCGCATACGCCGTGACGCCCTCGTCGCCGCCGGCGCAGAAGGCGCTGCCCGCGCCCACGTCGCTCGCCCCCGCGCCGGCGGACCCGACCACCGATCCCGCCCCGCAGCCGAGCGCCGCGGCACCGACGAGCGACACCCCGAGCCCGACGGCCACCCGGACGGCCAAGCCGAGCCCGACGAGGACGCCGACGCCCACCCCGTCCCACACCCCGACCCCGACGCCGACGCCCACCCCGACGCCGACGCCGACCCCCACTCCGACGCCCACGCCCACCCCGACGCCGACCCCAACCCCCACGCCGCGTCTCCTGCAGCTCGGGATGGCCGGCGCCGACGTCAAGGCGATGCAGCAGCAGCTCTACGCCGCCGAGTGCGGATTCGTCGACAAGTCGATCGTCACCGGCACCTTCGACTACTGGACGCAGTCGGTGCTGATCAGCTACCAGCACGACAACCGGATCAAGGGCGAGAACGGCGTCTACGGTCCCAAGACCCAGGCCACCCTCGCCGCGGACCCGGGCTGCTGACCCCGGCTGCTGATCCGTTCCCGGTAAGGGCGAGCTGATCCGCCCCCCGCTAAGGGCGAGCCGATCCGCCCCCGGTAAGGGCGAGCCGATCCCGCCCCGGAGAGCCGGAACGGGCGGGCGCGTCAGCCCGTGACGGCCCCGACGATGCTGACGCCCGCCAGCACCACCATGATCGCCGCCGCGACGCGGACGATCAGCTTCATCGGCACGTGCTTCAGCAGCTTCTGCCCGCCCACGATCGCGATCCCGCCGACCGCGCACAGCGCCAGCCAGGAGCCGATGCCGACGGCCAGCGGATCGGCGTACTTGGCGGCCAGGTTGGCGGTCATGATCTGGGTCAGGTCGCCGAACTCGGCCACCGCGACGACCACGAAGCTCGCCCCGGCCACCTTCCAGAAGCTGCTGGAGGACGGCTCCTTGGCGGCGTGCTCGTCATCGTCGCCGCCACCGTGGAAGAGCAGCATCGCGGCGCCGGCCAGGAACAGCGCGCCGGTGACGCCCTCGACCCAGCGGTGCGGCAGGAGCGAGAGCAGGTGCCCCGCCACCAGGGCGATGCCCACCTGGACGGCGAAGGCGGCGGCGATGCCGGCGAAGACGTAGCTCGCGCGGTACTTCGTGCCGAGGACCAGGCTGGCCAGGGCGGTCTTGTCCGGCAGCTCGGCCAGGAAGATGATGCCGAACGTCAACGCGGCTACGGTCACACTCATCGGAGGATTCCCTCGGTCGGGCCGCCGGTCCGCGGCAGCTCCGTCAGGGGACGCCTCGGCCCGACAGCACTGGAAACGGTCACAGCACTGCGGCCGAAGGTCTCGCCGGCACCGGTCTCACGACCGCGTGCCCCGGGCGCCGGGCCCGTGGGGGCCAGTATGTCGACGGTCCGGTGGAGGGCTACTCCCCTTCAACGCCGTCCAGGTTACCCGACGCCGGGCGGGCTCCCCACCCGGTGGGAGGTCGGCCGCCGTCACCAGCCCGCGCCCGACCAGCTCCAGGACCACCACGACGGCGGCCGCCTCCACCGCCAACAGGCCGACCAGCACGAACAGTTGGACCGCGCCGGCCTGCACCGGCGAGGACCCGCCGAGCAGCATGCCGACGAAGGCGCCGGGGAGCGTCACCAGGCCGACCGTCCGCGTCTGGTCCAGGGCGGGGACGAGCGAGGTCGCGGCGGCCGTCCGGCAGATCTCCAGCCGGGCGTCGCGCTCCTCGAAGCCGAGCGCCAGCGCCGCCTCCACCTCGCCGCGCCGCTGCCGCAGTTCGTCCAGGGCGCGCCGCCCGGCGAGCGAGGTGGCGGTGAGCCCGCCGCCGATCAGGATCCCCGCGACCGGGATGACGGACAGGCCCTTCGGCGGCAGCAGTCCGACGGCCAGCAGCAGGACGAGCACCGGCAGCACCCCGGCGCCGATCGGGGCCGCCGCCCACACCCAGCCCGGCCCCGGGGTCATCCGCCGCCCGGCGGTGCGCACCGCGACGGTGAACATCAGCAGCACGAACAGCGCCGACCACCACAGGGAGCCGACCACCCAGGTGATCACCGCGGCGACGGCCGCCAGCTGCACCACCGCCCGCAGCCCGGCCCGCAGCACCGCGTGCCCGTGCCCCAGCAGGCCCCACCCGGCCACCGCGACGGCGGCCAGCAGCAGGACGGCGGCCACCACCCCGAGCACCGGGGTGACGGGCAGCAGTTGTCCGCCCGACGCGGCGAGCGCGGAGCCCGCCCAGGACCGTCCGGTCAACGGGCTCAGATCCAGCTGGTGAACCACATCCGGTCCTGCCAGGACGTCAACGGGATCACCTCCGCCGTGTAGAGCGGGTAGAAGAAGGCGAAGCACCCGACGATCGCGAGCACGATCAGCCCGGCCGCCGCCGCGCCGATCCGCCGCCGCTCGGGGGTGCTGCCGGCCGGGCCGAGGATCGCGCCGAGCATCTGGGCGACGGCCAGGCACAGGAACGGCACCAGCACGACCATGTAGAAGGAGAAGACCGTCCGCTCCTGGTACTGGAACCAGGGCAGGTAGATCGCGGCCACCGCGCACAGCACGGCGCCCGAGCGCCAGTCGCGCCGGAAGAACCAGCGCCACAGCAGGTAGACGAGCGCGAAGCAGGCCGTCCACCAGAGCAGCGGCGTGCCGAGCCCGAGGATCTGCGCCGAGCAGCCGCCGGGCGTGGTGCAGCCCCGGGTGCCGATCGGGACCTGCTCCCAGTACATGGAGACCGGGCGGCCCATGACCAGCCAGCTGAACGGGTTGGACTGGTAGGTGTGCGGGGTGCTCAGCCCGGTGTTGAAGTCGTACATCTGCGAGTGGTAGTGCCACAGGCTGCGCAGCGGCGCGGGCACCCAGCTCATCGAGACCTGCGGCAGCGGGACGCCGAGGACGCTGTCCGGCGAGAGCCCGGCGCGGTCGTCGGCCCAGTGCCGGTCGTACCCGCCGCCGCCGTTGGCGCCGTTGGCCAGCCAGCCGCTCCAGGCGCCGACGTAGACGACGACCGCGGAGCCGACCATGGCGAGGAAGGCGGGGACGGCGTCCCGGCGCAGCATCGAGCGCCAGGGATGGCGGGCGCCGGCGGCGCGGCGGCCGGACTGGTCCCACAGGACGGTCAGGATGCCGAAGGCGGCGAGGACCATGACGCCGTTCCACTTGACCGCGGCGGCGGAGCCGACGAACACGCCGGCGGCGATCCGCCAGGGCCGCAGGCCGAGCCGGACGGTGTCGCCGTCGGTGACGCCGGCCAGCCGGGCGCGCACGTGGTCGCGGTCGATCAGCAGGCTGCCGAACGCGGCGAGGACGAAGAACATCTGGACGCCGTCGAGCAAGCCGACCCGGCTCATCACCAGCTGGAGGCCGTCGACGGCCATCAGGAGGGCGGCGGTGCAGCCGATCAGGGTGGAGCCGAAGAGGCGGCGGCCGATCCGGGCGAGCATGAGCACGGTGACGGTGCCGAGCAGGGCGGTCATGAACCGCCAACCGAAGGGGTGCAGTCCGAAGAGCTGCTCGCCGACGGCGATCACCCACTTGCCCAGCGGCGGGTGGGCGACGAACTCCGGGGCGCTGGTGAGCGGGACGCCCTGCGGGACGGCCAGGACGTCGGCGTTGGCGTGGTCCGGCCAGCTGCCCTCGTAGCCCTGCTTGAGCAGCGACCAGGCGTCCTTGGGGTAGTACGTCTCGTCGAAGACGAAGGCGTTGGGGTAGCCGAGGTTCCAGAACCGCAGCAGGCCGGCGAAGAGCGCGACGCCGATCGGCCCGAGCCAGCCGAACCACGCGGCCCGGTCGGCCGCCGCGACCAGCGGCCCGCGCGGGGCCGGTCCGGGGTCCGGGGCCGGTGCCGCCGGGGGGTGCGTGAGCGCCGCTTGCGTCATTGCCTCGCCGATTCGCCGGTGTACCGCTGTGCCAGTGACCGCCGTGCCGGCCGGGGCCGGGCGGTCGACAGGCACTGACACTATGTGGCGGTGGTCGCGAAGCCAAGCGCGACGGGCGCCGCCCGGGTGACCCGGTCGGCGCCCGTGCGCGCGGTGTTCGTCGGGGCCCGCTCAGGCGGCCGTCTGGAGCTCCCGGACGGGGATCGCGTGGACGACGGCCGGGGCCGCGTTGTCCTGCTCCGGCGTGAGGTGCGGGCGCAGCCGCAGGGCCAGGGCGACGATCAGCAGGGTGGAGCCCGCCATGGCCGCGAGGTAGAGCGGCCAGGTGCCGGAGCCGACCAGCAGCACGCCGACGGCCGGGCCGACCGCGATCGCGATCTGCTTCACCAGGGCGTAGCCGGCGTTGTAGGTGCCGAGCAGCCGGGCCGGGGCGAGGTCGGCGACGATCGGGCCCATGGTGGGCGCGAGCAGCGACTCGCCGACGCCGAACAGGGCGTAGATCGAGACGATCGCGACCGTGGCGGCCATGGCCTCGGTCCGGATCAGGCCGGCCACGAGGGCCATCGTCCAGGCGCCGAGCCAGACCACGCCGGCCGCGGCCATGGCGGTGGTGCGGCGGCGGCGCGCGGTGATCCGCACCATGAACATCTGCAGGACGACGATGGTCAGCGCGTTGGCGCCGATCGCGAAGCCCAGGGTGGAGGGCGCGGTGCCGACGGTGTCGGTGGCGAAGGCCGCGACGCCGGACTCGAACTGGCCGTAGCAGGTGAAGAAGATCAGCCCGGCGAGGACGCAGAGCCGCAGCATCGCCTTGTCGGCGACCAGGGCGCGCAGGCCGGTCGGGCCTTCGGTCTTGCCGTGGACGGCGGTCAGCTGGACCTTGGGCATCCGGGCGGTGCCGGTGACCAGGGCGAGGCCGAGGAAGGTCGCCGCCTCGATGGTGAACAGCCGGGTGAGGCTGGCCGGGTCGGCCACGTTCACGATCTGCCCGCCGACCAGCGCGCCGATGCCCATGCCCAGGTTGACCAGGGTGAACTGCAGCGCGAAGGCGTGCGCCCGGGTCGCCGCGGTGGAGCAGCGGACGATCATCGTGGCGAGCGCCGGCTGGCAGGTGGTGACGCCCGCGCCGAACAGGAACGAGGAGACCAGCAGGGCGGGGGTGCCGGTGGCGTGCCCGAAGGCGAACGCGCCGGTGGCGGCGAGCGCGGTGCCGGCCAGCAGGACAGGCCGGGGGCCGTACTTGTCGATGCCGCGGCCGGTGAACGGCAGGACGGCGAGCGCCGCGAGCGCGAAGACGGTGAACACCATCCCGGCCGCCAGCGAGCCGAGCCCGCGCACCTGGTCCACGTACACGAACATGTACGGCATCGTGAACCCGCTGCCGAACGCGCTGAGCGCGTTGCCGATCTGGACGCGGCGCAGCGGGCCGCCCGCCCCGCGTCGCTGCTGCCTCTGCTGCTTCACCGTGCCGGTCACCGTGCACACCCCTTCTTGGAGATTCGACTGGATACTCTTAAGTCCAGAAGATTTCAGAGCTAAAGTTTGACGAGATAAAGTCTTAGCACCAGAAGAGTGTGGAGTCAAAGGCTTAAGAGATGCACGCCCCCGTGCGACACTGGTCCGCATGACTACGGACAAGCCCGCTCCGGCCAAGCCCAGGGAGCTCGGCATCGCCGAGCAGGTGGCCGTCTACCAGCGGGAGTTCCCCACGGTGGACCCGCAGGTGGAGACCATCGTGCAGACCCTGAACCGGGTCTCGCGGCGGATGGGGGTGGCCTACGACCGGCAGCTGACTGTGCTGGGGATCACGTCCGCGGAGTGGGAGGTGCTGAAGGCCCTGGTGGTCTCCGGCAGCCCCTACCGGCTGGGACCGGGCGAGCTGGCCAAGCGGCTCGGGCTCACCCCGGCGGCGATGACGCACCGGATCGACCGGATGGTGGCCGAGGACCTCGTCACCCGGGAACGGGACGAGTCCAACCGGGTCCGGGTGATCATCGAGCTGACCGAGAACGGCCGCGACAAGTGGCTGGAGTCGATGCGGATGGCGGCGGTGTTCGAGGAGGAACTGCTCCAGGACATCGCGGGCGAGGAGCGGGCCGTGCTGTCGGCCCTGCTGGCCCGGATGCTGCGGCGCATCGAGGAGAGCCGGCCGGACGCACCCGGGCGCGCCGCGGACCCCGCGTAGCAGCCCCGCACATGGCTCCGGCCCGCCGAGGGAGTGGTCTCCCCCGGCGGGCCGGACGTCTTTCGGTTTCGGTGCGGGGTCCGTCAGGCCCTCAGCCGTTCTCGGGATCGGGCCCGGGCGTCAGCAGGGGCCGTTGTCGGTCCAGACGCCCCACTGGCCGCTCTGGGTCGGGTCCTCGCCCTTGGTCCACCACTTGTTGGTGTAGTAGTGGCCCTTCCAGGAGACCTTGGTGCCGCCGGCCGCGTAGGTGGCGTTCGGGTCCCAGCTCGGGGCGGCCGGGCAGGTGACCGGCGTGCCGGTGGGGGTGCCGGTCGGCGTACCGGTCGGGGTGCCCGTGGGGGTCCCGGTCGGCGTGCCGGTGGGGGTGCCGGTCGGGGTCTGGGTCGGGGTCGCGGTGGAGCTCGGGGTGCCGGTCGGCGGGGCCGGGCAGGCCGCGGCCGAGCCGTTGGTGGCGTTCGCCATCGTGTCGAACAGGGAGGTGTTGGTCCCCAGGTCGTACAGCGAGAAGGCGAAGGAGCCGCCGAGGCCGTTGCAGTGGGCGTAGTCGAGCTTGGCCTGGATCGACCGGGCGTCCTCACCGCTCCAGAAGGTGGTGCCGTCGTAGAAGTACGTGGCCTTCGCGGCGTCGTCCCAGAAGGTCTTGGACGGGTTGTCGACGAAGCCCGTGAGCTCCTTGTACATCTGGATGCCGGGGACGTTGCCGGACATCGCGGCGCCGGCGGCGGGGTTGGCGGCGGGCTGGAACAGGCCGTTCTGGCCGTTGTTCGGGACGCCGGTCCAGCCGCGGTAGTAGAACGGCACACCCATGTTGATCTTGTTGGCGGGGAAGCCGCCGGGGATGCCGTAGTCCGGGTCGCCGACCGTCCACGCCTTGACGGCGTTGTCGATCGAGTACTTGCCGTGGCCCGGCTTGGCCGGGGTCATCGGGTCGTTCGGGCCGGAGTAGAGCGGGGCCTGGTGGTTGGTCGGGCCCTGGGCGTCCCAGCCGCCGTGCATGTCGTAGGTCATGACGTCGAGGAACGTGAGGTACTGGCCGATCTTGTCGGTCTCGACGTTCATGATCTTGTCCTGGCCGGCGCCGACCGCCGCCGACAGGGCGTAGGTCTTGTTGTCGGCCTTGCCCTGCGCGTCCAGCTGGTTGCGGAACTCCTGCAGCAGCAGGGTGTAGTTCTGCTTGTCGGCCGGGCTGGAGATGTTGCCGGTGTGACCGCCGCCGCCCGGGTACTCCCAGTCGATGTCGACACCGTCGAAGACGCCGGCCGCCGAGCCCGGGCCGCCGTAGCCGGCCTCGCTCGGGAGGTTGCCCTTGATGAACATGTCGAGGCAGGACGAGACCAGGTGCTTGCGCGAGGCGTCCGTGGCGGCCGCCGACGAGAAGTACTTGGAGTAGGTCCAACCGCCCAGCGAGATCAGGACCTTGAGCTTCGGGTTCTTCGCCTTCAGCTTCTTCAGCTGGTTGAAGTTGCCCGCGATGCCCTGGTTCCAGACGTCGCCGACGCCGTCGACCGAGATGTCGGCGCCGAAGCTCTTCTGGTAGTCGGCGAACGCGTCGCCCGCGCCGTCACCCGCGTTGGGGTTGTTGTCGTTCGTGTCCGCGGCCTTGGTGGCCTCGAAACAGCCCAGGTCGGTCGGGTTGATGTTGGCGAAGTCGTAGATCAGGTAGTCCAGCTTCCCGGCCACGCCGGTGTCCTGGATCGTCTTCGGGTAGTACCCGTTCGCGTAGATCGACCACTGGTCGAAGTAGGCGACCTTGATGCCGCCGCTGGTGGCGGGCGCGCCGGTGGAGTTGGTGGTCGCGGCATTGGCCGCGCCGCCGCCGGTGAGGGCGAGGCCCGCGCCGAGCAGCAGGGAGGCGGTGGTGCCGGCCGCGATCGCGGCCAGGCTCTTCGGGCGCCGACGGCGGACGCCTTCCTGAGCCGGGGTCCCGGCCCTTTCAATGCGTGAGCGCAGCATGGGTGCGTGACTCCTGGGTGTGGGGGTTCTGTCCGCCCCGGGGACGCCGTCCGGGGTGGGGCCGGACGACCGGGGCATGACAGATCAAGGAAGGGAATCGAGCGGGAAAGGGAATCGAGCGGGATCAGGCCGTAACGGACACCGGGATGTGCCGAACCGGCGCCGGCGGCCGTACGGCCGCTGACGCCGGTTCAGGGGCTCCCTGCACCTGGGCAATAAAAATGGACTAGACCAACTCGCCCGTCAAGAGGGGCCGTCGGGCCTTGACCCGCGCTTAAGGTTCGCCTCCCCCACGGGCACCCCCGGCGACCTGCGCGTCAGTAGCGGACGGCGTTCGCCACCACGGCCTTGATCGTCCCGGACAGGTCCCGGTTGCTCTTCGCGGTGGCCTGGGCGCCCTGCCCGGCGGCCACGTCGTCCAGGGTCACCGCCGTCGCGTCCTGCACCTGGCCGGATCCGTCCGTGAAGTCGACCTGGATCACGTACCGGTAGGACTGCTGCCCGTGGTTGGTCACCGTCAGCTGCGCCTGCGCCCTGCCGTCCGAACCGGTCGTCACCGCCCCCACTGCGACGTCGGCCTTGGCGTCCAGCCCGCCCTTGATCCCCGCCACGGCGGACGAGGCCGCCGAGAACGCCGCCGAGGCCTGCGCCTGCGCCGACGAGAGCGCCGAACCGGCCCCGCCGGCCGCCGAGGCCAGCGCCGAGGCGGCCGACGCCGCGGCCGAGACGCCCTTCTCGATCTCGCCGGCGGCCGAGGACACCGCACTGCTCGGGCTCTTGCCCGACGAGCACCCCGCCAGCACCGCACCCGCGACCACCACGGTGGCCAACACTCCGGCCACGGCGCGGCGTCGGCGGCGCAGCAGCGGGGCGTCCGGCAGCTGCGCGGTGACCCTGCGGGTGACCCGGGTGGCCCGGGTGAGCGGCTGGCGGTCCATGGGCGGTCCCGTCCCTTCTGGTGTCCTCCGGCGCCCGGGCCGCCCGGCACGCCTCCCGGCCCACCCTCCGAGGCCCCGGGCGGAGCCGCCAGCGGGGCGGTGCCTCCGGGTGAGCCGGGCGGGCGGCGACGTCAGGGTGGCGATGTCAGGGTGGCGACGTCAGGACAGGCCCGAGCCCTCCTGCTCGTCCGCCTCCACCGCCGCCCGTTCCTCGCGCAGCCGCACGACGTGCCGGCGCCGGGCCACCACGCCGTACGCGGACGCGGCGCTCGCGACGAAGGCCAGCACACCGACCCACGGCCGGTCGAAGGCGTGGCCGGTCACGTGGTCGAGCGAGTACCGGCCCGGGCCGGCCAGGCCCAGCGCCAGCCCGGTCGCGCCGAGGAACGCCGGGTACTCGTAGCCGCCGGAGGTCATGAAGAAGCCGGCCGGGGCGTGCACCGCCACGGCGCCGGCCATCGTGCCGGCCACCACCGCGCCGGCCGCCGGCGTGGCCAGGCCCGCCACCAGCAGTGCGCCGCCGCCCGCCTCGCCGAGGCCGGCCGCGATCGCGCTCTCCCTGGCCGGGTGGAAGCCCATGCCCTCCATCGCCTTGGTGGTGCCCTCCAGGCCGCCGCCACCGAACCAGCCGAACAGCTTCTGGGTGCCGTGCGCGATCAGCACCCCGCCGACCGCGCCGCGCAGGGCCAGCAGGCCCAGGTCCCTACGGTTCAGACACATGTCGCAACCTCGTTCCCGCGGTGGTGGTCCTCCGTCCATGGGACCCGAGACCGCGCACCCGTTCGAGCCGGGACCGCCATCCGGGCGAATCAGCCGCCGACCGGGAACGGACCGCAGCCCCCGGCGGACCCCGCGGTCATGCTGAGCGGATGTTCGTCTTCAACCTGTCCAGCGCCTTCATCACCTTCTTCGCCGTCGTCGGACCGCCGAAGGTGCTGCTGTCCTTCGCCCGGCTGGCCCCCACCCGGACCACCCGGGAACTGCGGCGGCTCGCCGCCTGGAGCACGGTCGTCTCGGCCGTGATCGGCCTGGTGCTGGGCTTCAGCGCGGACGAGGTCACGACGCTGTTCCACATCAGCGACCAGTCCCTGCAGCTCGCCGGCGGGACGATCTTCTTCATCTACGCCGTCGCGCTGGTCTTCGGGGTGCACCTCGGCGAGGGCGAGGACGACGAGCACCTGCCGAACCCGATGCTGGACGGCTTCCGCGAGCTCCTGCTGCCGTACATCGCCAGCCCGCTCGCCGTCAGCGCCGTCCTGGTCGCCTCGCTCACCAAGGACGACTGGGGCTGGCGGACCACCGTCGCCGGGGCCTACGTGGCCGTCGTGGTGATCAACTACGTCGCCGTGGCGCTGCTCGCCCCGCTGATGCGGCGCACCCACCGCACCTCGCTGGAGGTGCTGTCCCGGCTGCTCGGACTGCTGCTGGCGGCGGTGGGCGTCGAGCTGTTCCTGAACGGCCTGGCCGGGCTCGGCGTGCACATCGCCGAGGGGCACTGAGGGGCACTGGGGGGCCCTTGAAGGGCGCCGGGCCCGGCGGCGCTGAAGGGCGCCGGGCCCGGCCGGCCGCGCCGTCAGGCCGCGGCGAGGCGGGTCAGCACCTCGCCGATCCGCTCCCGCGCCAGCGGGTCGGCGATCAGGCCGTCCGCACCGACCGCCCCGCGGTCCAGCGGGATCCGGACACAGGCCTCGTCCACGACGGCCGCGCCGGTGTAGCCCAGGACGGCGCGCAGGGTGGCCTCGGCGCCCTCGCCGCGGCCGGGGGCGGCGCAGTTGATCCAGGCCGCCGGCTTGTCGGAGATCTCGACCCCGCCGACCGTCCAGTCCAGCAGGTTCTTGAACGAACCGGGCAGCGTGCCCGCGTACTCCGGCGTGCAGATCAGCAGCGCGTCGGCGGCCTCGACCGCGGCGCGCAGCGCGGCCACCGCCTCCGGCAGCGGATCGGTGTCGTGGTCGGGGTTGAAGTGCGGGAGGTCGGCCAGCCCCTCGAAGTAGGTGGCGCGCAGGCCCGGGGCCCCGGCGGCGAGGGCCTCGGCCGTCCGCAGCACCGTCTCGTTGGAGGATCCGGCGCGGAGGCTCCCGGTCAGAAGCAGGATGTGACGCTCGTTCGGCATGCCGAGGAACCTACTCCCCGGTCCCGGGACCGGGGAGGGGTTTTCCCCACGGCCACGGGAGTCACGGGAGCCATGGGCGTCACGGGAGTCACGGGAGTCACGGGAGTCACGGCACGACGACCGTGCGCCACGGCACCGGGCTGGAGAGGATCATCGAGCTCGACGGCTGGCCGTAGCCGCCGAGCCGGTCGCACAGCCGCTCGAACTCGGCCATCGTGGGCGCCGCGACCAGCAGCACGCAGCAGGCCCCGCCGGTGACCCGGTGCAGCTGGAGCACCTCGGGCCAGTTCGCCACCTCCGGGTCCCGCAGCACGCAGCGCGGGCCGTAGCACTGGATCTGGACCAGCGCCGTGATCGGCAGCCCGGCGCGGGGAAGGTCCACGTGGGCGTGGTAGCCGGTGATCACACCGTCCGCCTCCAGCCGGCGGACCCGTTCGGCCACCGCGGGTGCGGACAGGCTCACCCGGCGGGAGAGTTCGTTGTACGAGAGCCTGGCGTCGGCCTGGAGCTCGGCCAGCAGGCGGCGGTCGACGGCGTCCATGGCGGCTCCCGGAGTGCTGTGCACGTGGCGTGCGAGTGGCTGGAATCGGCGGTCTTGCCGATCGTAAAGGGAATCGGCACAACGCCTCGCGAACAACAGCCCGAGGGCCCGTTGCGGTACCCGGAGGCCATTCAATCCGGGGCCGACACCGCCGCACAATGGGGCCCCCGGTGGAACCAGGCCGTCCGTCTGGTCACCGGGCCCGGGCCGTGGTGCCCGGCCGTCAGGAGGGATCGGGATGGGGCACGACACGGTGGAGACGCCCAGCCTGTCATTCGTCGGGGGCGAGGAACCGGGTCGGGGGACCCCGTACGCCCGCTACGCGCGCCTGGACGAGCTGCACGGCCTGCAGCACCCGCTCAGCAAGGCGCCGGCCGAGATGTCGTTCATCGTCACCACGCAGGTGATGGAGCTGCTGTTCGACCTGCTGCGGCACGAGTGGACGCTCGCCCAGCAGGCACTGCGCGAGGACGACCTGCCGGCGGCGCTCGCCGCCCTGCGGCGCGGCACGCACGTCCAGGACGTGCTGACCGAGTCCTGGGACCTGCTCGCCACCATGACACCGCAGGAGTTCAACTCCTTCCGCGCGCTGTTCGGCGAGGCCTCGGGCTTCCAGTCCTCGGCCTTCCTGCACCTGGAGTTCCTGCTCGGCAACAAGAACGCCGCGCTGCTGAACATGTACGCGGACGCGCCGCGCACCCGCGACGAGCTGGCCGAGGCGCTGCGTGCCCCCAGCCTGTACGACGACGCGCTGGCCGTGCTCGCCCGCCGCGGACTGACCGTCCCGCACCTGCCGTCCGAGCAGCGCCACCACGCCTCCCCCGAGGTCGAGGCGGCCTGGCGCCGGGTGTACGCCGAGCCGGAGTTCGCCGGCCTCCAGCCGCTCGCCGAGGCGCTGCTGGACGTCGCCGAGCGGGTCACCCGGTGGCGCCAGCGCCACCTGAACGCGGTCCGCCGCACGATGGGCGCCAAGCCCGGCTCGGGCGGCTCCAGCGGGCTGACCTGGCTGCGCAAGTCGGCCGACCAGGACGTGTTCCCGGAGCTGTGGTCCATCCGGGACGAGATGTGAGCGAGAGGCAGGACATGGGCACGGGCAAGATCACGGGTGCGCTCACGCGCGAGGAGTGCGCGGCGCTGGACGCCGTCGACCCGCTGGCGGCGTTCCGCAAGGAGTTCGCACTGCCGGACGGGGTGATCTACCTGGACGGGAACTCGCTGGGCGCACTGCCGGTGCGCACGCCCGAGCGGGTGCGCCAGGTGGTCGAGGAGGAGTGGGGCCGCGACCTCATCCGCAGCTGGAACGACGCCGGCTGGTTCGAGCAGCCGTACGCGCTCGGCCGCCGGATCGCACCGCTGGTCGGGGCCGGCGCGGACGAGGTCGCGGTCTGCGACACCACCTCCGTGAACCTGTTCAAGGTGCTCTCGGCGGCGCTGCGGCTGCGCCCGGGGCGCGGCACGGTGCTCGGCGACGCCGAGGCGTTCCCGACCGACCTCTACATCGCCGAGGGCGTGACCGGCCTGGTCGAGGGCGCGCGCAGCGTGCTGATCCGCCCGGAGGAGCTGGACGCGCACCTGGACGGGGACGTCGCCGCCGTCGTCCTGTCCCACGTGGACTACCGCACCGGGGAGCTGCTCGACATGCCCGGGATCACCGCGCGCGTGCAGGCCGCGGGCGCGCTGATGATCTGGGACGTGTGCCACTCGGTGGGCGCACTGCCGGTCGAACTCGGCGCCTCGGGCGCGGACTTCGCGATCGGTTGCACCTACAAGTACCTGAACGGCGGCCCGGGCGCGCCGGCCTTCCTGTACGTCGCCGAGCGGCACCTGGCGGCCGGTCCGGTGCAGCCGCTGAGCGGTTGGTTCGGCCACGCGCGGCCGTTCGCGTTCGAGCCCGGGTACGACCCCAAGGAGGGCATCGGGCGCTTCCTGTGCAGCTCGCCGTCACTGCTCGGCCAGGCCGCGCTGGGCGCCAGCCTGGACGTGTGGGAGCGCGCCGACCTGGCCGCCGTGCGGGCGAAGAGCCTCGCGCTGACCGACCTGTTCATCGCGCTGGTCGAGGGCCTGGACGGGATCGAGGTGGCGACCCCGCGCGAGCACGCCCGGCGCGGCAGCCAGGTCGCGCTGCGGTTCGCCGACGGCTACCCGGTAGTGCAGGCGCTGATCGCGCGCGGCGTGATCGGGGATTTCCGCGCGCCGGACCTGATGCGCTTCGGGTTCACCCCGCTCTACCTGTCCCACGTCGACGTCTGGGACGCGGCACAGCATCTGGCGGAGGTGCTGGAGAGCGGCGAGTGGCGGCAGGAACGGTTCTCCCGCCGGGGCGAGGTGACCTGACCGGGCCCGGGCTTCCCGGCCGGGGGATCCGGCCGGGAACGGGCGCTCCCTGCCCGCGTCGTGGGGCAGCGACGAAGGCCATGGACCGGTTCCTCGCGGGACGCTGACCGCACGACCGGTGGCCGGCCCCTCGCGTTCCGGCCTCGTCATACGCTCGCCGACGGCCGCCGGCACGGCTCGGGCCGCCCGGTCGGGAGTGACCGGGCGGCCCGTCGTGCCGTGGGGGTGGTCAGCTGTGGCGGCCGCGGCGGCGGGCGACCATCACGGCGAGGCCGCCGAGGGCGAGTGCGCCGACGCCCGCGGCGCCGAGGACGAACGGGGCGTTGCCCGCGCCCGTCGACGGCAGCTCACCGCCACCGTGGTGGTGACCGCTGGACTCGTGCCCGGTCGGGTGCCAGCTGGTCGGCACGGGGCCCGCGGTGGACGAACTCGCCGAGGGCGAGGTGGTGGTGGCCGACGGCGACGTGGTGCTCGCGGTCGGGGACGGCGACGGGGAGTTCGTCGGGGACGGGGAGTTGGTCGGCGAAGGCGAGTTGGTCGGCGAAGGGGAGTTCGTCGGGGACGGGGAGCTGGTCGGCGAAGGGGAGTTCGTCGGGGACGGGGAGTTCGTCGGAGACGGCGAGTTCGTCGGAGACGGGGACGGCGAGTTGGACGACGGCGACGGGCTCGGCGAGGTCTTGCACTCCGGCAGGTCCCCGTCGAACGGGTAGCTGTGGATCTCGTAGCCGCCGGTGCCGGTGTGGATCAGGTTGCCCGCGAGGTACACCCGGCCGTTCATGCCCGCCTGGGCGATGGTCGTCGTCCCGCCCGGGTTGCCCGCCAGGACAGAGCCCTGGAACTGGGCGCTGCCGAGGATCTGCGCCGTGGTCGCGGTCGGGAAGTTGTACATCAGCTTCGAGCGCATGTCGGTGGTCTGGTCCCCGGCCAGGCCGGTGCCCGTGTAGGTGTTGATGACCGGGCTGTCGCCGAGCATGTTCACCACGACGGTGGCCCCGGCCGGGATGTTGTTGAACACCAGGCCGATCTGCCCGCCGGTCGGCGAGGCGAGGTTCCGGGTGACGTTGAAGACCTGCTTCGTGCTGGTGCCGTCACCGGTGAAGGTGGCCTGACTGGAGGAGACGTCGACGGTGCCCGTGGCGGTGGCCCGCCCGACGCAGTCCGAGACCTCCTCGATCTGGGTGAGCACCGTCTGGTACGGCGCTGCCGCGTTCGGGTCCTGGATCGACTCGCCGATCGGGTCGATGCTGACGGTTCCGGTGACGCTGCCCGCGTGGCGCAGGTTGCCGAAAGCCGGGCCGTGGGAGTCGCTGCCGCCGATCAGGATCGAGTTGCCGCTCTTCACGTCGACGTTGCCGCCGGTGGTGACGAAGTCGCTGCCGTTGGGCGGCACGACGCGTGAGCCGACGCCCACGACGCCCATGTTGTAGACGCCGCCCCCGTTCTTGTCGAGGGTCAGGACCCCGAGCGTGACGATCTTGCCCTCGGCCTCGGCGGCACGGCCGTTGACGGTGTAGTCGCCGCCGGTGAAGACGTTGATCGTGGCGTCCCGGCCGGTGAAGTCGCCGTTGTTCGGCGGCGGCCAGGTGGACGGGCAGTCGGGCCCGGTGCAGGCGCCGAGCGGCGGCGCCAGCGGCGCGGCGGAAACGACCGACAGCACGGCGGCCATCGGCACCGCGGCGAAGGCCGTGGCGACGGCGATCCGCACGGCCCGGCGGCCGGGAACCTGCGGTCTCTTCACGGCGGTCGTTCTGTGATCCGGCGTACCGGTGCCCTGACCCATCGACGCGTTCCTCCACACAAGGAAAGAGGCAGGTCGCTCAACCTGCCATCTTCGGGTGATTACCTGGCGATCCCACGTATTCGCGACATGACGTCACAAATCGGACTATTCATACCCTGTGGATCCTCGGATCCGATCCCGGTGTCCATCGAACGGCCGAGCGGATCGACCGGCCCCCGGGGCGCGGGCCCATGGCCTAGGTTGGGGACATGACCACCGAGGACCACGACCGGCGCCAGGACCGGCCCGCCCCGCTCGTCGCCGTCGCCTCCGCCGAGGCCGTCCTGCGCCGCCCCGAGGTGGGCGAGCACCTGCTCACGGACCTCGAACGGCAACGCGCGGCACGCTTCCGGACGGAGACCGGGCGGGTCGACTTCACCGCCGGCCACCTCCTGGTCCGGCTCTGCGCCGCCCGGCTCCTCGGCGTCCCGGCCGACGGCCTCGCACTCGCCCAGCAGTGCCCCGACTGCGGCCGGGCCGACCACGGCAAGCCGTTCCTCCCGGACCACCCGGACGTGCACGTGAGCCTCTCGCACACCCGGGGCGTGGTCGCCGCGGCCGCAGGCTTCGAGCCCGTCGGCGTCGACGTCGAGCTCGCCGCGCGCGGGCGCTCGCTGGGCGAGGTCGCGCAGCGGGTGCTCGCGCCGGCCGAGCTCGCCCTGGTGCAGGCGGCCCCGGAGCCGGACCGGGCCTTCCTGCGGCTGTGGGTGCGCAAGGAGTCGCTGATCAAGATCGGGCGGACCAGCATGGACACGCTGGCCGCGGTCGACCTCTCCGACCTGCCACTGGCCGTCCCGGCGGACGGACCGCTGCGCAGCCGCCACCAGGACCTGCACTTCGTCGACTGGACGGACCCGGCGCACGGCGCCGCGGTGGCGGCGGTCAGCACCGCCGAGCCGCAGGTCGTGGAGCTGACGGCCGGGGCCTGACCCGCGCGGCGGGCGCCGGGGTAAGCGGTGTTAGCGTGCCTGGTCGGGCGCCGGACCGCGGCCGCCCCGCCGAATCGCTGCCCACCGCCGGATTAAGGGTGTCCCCGCCATGGCCAAGTTCCTGCTGAGCCTGCACGTCCTCGCGTCGGTCCTGTTCATAGGCCCGGTCGCGGTGGCCGTCAGCATGTTCCCGCGCCGTGCGAAGGCGGCGCTGGCGGGCGGGCCCGACCAGGCCTCCGACGCCGGCGTGCTGCGGATCCTGCACCGGATCACCCAGGTCTACGCGCTGCTGGGGGTGGCCGTGCCGGTGCTGGGCATCGGGCTGGCCCAGGTGATGGACGTGCTCGGGCAGTCCTGGCTGATCGTCTCGATGGTCCTGACCGCGGTCGCCGCGCTCTCGCTGCTGCTCTTCGTGCTGCCCGGCCAGCAGGCCGCCGTCGACGCGCTCGCCCAGGAGACCGGGGACGAGCAGCGCGACAAGGCCGTGAAGGGCCTCAAGATGCTGCCGATGACGGCCGGCGTCTTCAACCTGCTGTGGGCGGTCGTCGTGGTGCTGATGGTCATCCGTCCGGGGTCGAGCACCGGCGTCTGAGGCCGGTAGGCGCTTGGGCGTTGGGGCGCCAGGGCGCTTGGGTGCTTGGGCACTTGGGACGCCGGGACGCTGGCGAGGCCCCGGTGGGCCCGGTCACCGCTGTGGGCCGAGCCTCCGGAGCGGGACGCCCGCCCGCTTCACCGCGCGCGCGACGATCGCCGTCTCGGCGCGCGTCACCCCGAGCGGGCCGAGGGTGTCCGTGACGAACCGGTAGAGCCCCGCGTGGTCCCGGCAGAACACCGCGGCCATCAGGTTCGTCGGCCCGCTGGTCGCGAGCACCCCGTGCACGTGCGGGTGCCGGGCCAGGGCCGCGCCGGTCTCGGCGAGCCGGCCGGGCGGCACGTCCAGCCAGAGGTTGGCGTCCACGGCCAGGCCGAGCAGCCGGGGGTCGACGGTCGCGTGGGTGCGCAGCAGCCCGGACTCGTCGAGGCGGTGCAGGCGGCGGCGGACGGTCGACTCGGGTGCGCCGACGGCCTCGGCGAGGGCGGCGTGCGACTGCCGGGCGTCCTCGGTGAGCCGGGCCAGCAGCGCGTGGTCCAGCTCGTCCGACGGCGGGGGCGTCCGCGGGCGCGGTGCGACGGGCCGGGCGAGCGCCGCGGCCTCGTCCGCGTCCAGGTATCCGGCCTGCCACTGCCCGGCGTCCGCGTAGGCGTGCAGGACGGCGTGGGTGGTGGTCTCGGTGACGGCGGCGGTCGCGGGCAGCTGCCCGTACAGCAGGCGGTCGCGGCCGCCGGCGTCGCTCAGCATGACGGCGCCGATCTCCTGGCCGCCGAGCATCACGTCGACGAACGGGACGTCCGGGCGGTCGGCCAACGCCTTCGCGATGGCGTCCACCGTGCCGCGCAGCACCCGCACGCGCAGCAGCAGCGCGCCGACGGCCGCGTCCTCCACGTCCGGCATCCGCACCACCCGCAGCACGCCGGCCCCGCGCAGCCTGGCCAGGCGGCGGGTGACCGTCCGGGCGGAGACGCCCAGCACCTCGGCGATCCGGCCGGTCTCGGCCCGGCCGTCGACCTGGAGCGCGCAGACCAGCCGGCGGTCGAGGAGGTCGAGGGCCGTGTCCGGATCAGCCGTCGATAGGTCCATGGTGTCCGATCTCCATCATTCCGAGCCCGTTGAGCGTCCTGTTCATCCGGTCCGACGGTACTCCTTGTCCTGTGCGGCCGGACGGTCCGGCCAGGAGTGGGGTACGACGATGGAGCTGTGGGCGCTGGCCGAGGGTGTGGAGGCCGCGGTGCGCGAGGTCGGCGCGAAGCTGGTGGCGCGACGGCCCACCGAGCCGACCCCGGCGCGGACGGCCGAGGAGGCGGTGGCGCGGTTCGCCGAGATCGACGGCCCCGCCGCAGCCGAACTGCGGGAGCGGCTCGGCTCGTTGCGCCCGGACGCCGGTTGGCTGGACGACGAGTTCGACGGCGCGGTGCCGGCCGAGGGCGAGTGGTGGCTGTGCGACGCCACCGACGGCGCGGTGCAGTACCTGCTCGGCCTGCCGTACTGGGCCGTCACCGCGACGCTCGTCCGGGACGGCCGGGCCGTGCTGGCCGTGGTCCACGCGCCCGAGCTGCTCGGTGGACGGACCTACCGCGCCGTGCTCGGCGGCGGCGCCCACCTGGACGGGCGGCCGATCGCGCCGCTGCCCCGCACCCTGGGGTCGGCCGTCGCGGCGACCAGCCAGCCGCCGACCGCCGCCGGCGACCCGGTCGCCCTGCGCCGGGCGGGCGAGTCGCTGACCGCGATGGCCGGCGCCGTCGTCGCGGTGCGCAACCTCGGTCCGACCGCCCTCCAGGTGGCGCAGGTCGGCTCCGGGCACCTCGCGCTGTTCTGGGAGTACGGCGCCGACGCGCCCAACCTGCTGCCCGGCGCACTGATCGCGAGCGAGGCGGGCGCGACGGTGACGGACACCGCCGGGGCGGCCTGGACGGCCGCGTCCGACGGGTTCCTCGCCGCCGCGCCCGGACTGCACGCGGACGTGGTCCGGGTGCTGCGGAACGTCGACTGACCTGCGGGGCGCGGACGTGGTCCGGGTGCTGGGGACGTCGACTGACCTGCTGCACGCGGACGTTCGGCGGCCTACGCGGACGGGCCGCCGAGACCGAACAGACCCGCCGCGTTGTCGTGGCAGACGGCCCGCAGCCACTCCTCCCCCAGGCCCAGCCCGGCCAGCGAATCCAGCTGGTGGACGTACCGGTACGGGATGTTCGGGAAGTCGCTGCCGAGCAGGACGCGCTCCTGCAGCCCGCGCAGGCGCGGGAGTTCGTCACGCGGGAACGGGACGTCGGCCTCGGCGAAGTCGGTGAACGCGATCGTGGTGTCCAGCCGGACGGCCGGGTGGCGCTCGGCGAGGTCGAGGAAGTCCCGGTACTCGGGCATGCCGAGGTGGGCGACCACCAGCACCAGCCCGGGGTGGCGGGCCACCACCTCGCCGATCGGCCCCGGACCGGTGAACTTGCCCGGCACCGGCCCGGATCCGCAGTGCGTCACCACCGGGGTGCCGCTCTCCGCCAGCAGCCCCCACACGTCGTCCAGCCGCGCGTCCGCCGGGTCGTAGCCGCCGACCTGGAGGTGTGCCTTGAACACCCGGGCGCCCTCGTCGATCGCGCGCGCCACGTCCTCCGCCGCCCCGGGCTCGGGGAAGAACGTCGCGGTGTGCAGGCAGTCCGGCGTGCGGGCGGCGAAGTCCGCGGCCCACGCGTTCAGCCAGGCGGCCATGCCCGGCTTGTGCGGGTAGAGCATGGAGGTGAACGCGCGGACGCCGAACTCCCGCAGCCGCTCGACGCGCCGCTCCTCGGCCTCCCGGTAGGTGATCGGCCAGGGGCGGTTCACCAGCGGGCCGGCCGCGTCGAAGTACGCCCACACCTTGTCGAGGACGTTCTGCGGCATGAAGTGGGTGTGGACATCGATCAGGCCGGGCAGGCCGAGGTCCCGCCAGAACGCCCGGACGGCCGCCGCCTCGGCGCCTTCCGCGGTGTGGTCGTTCACGCGGGCACCGGGCGGGCGCGGTCAATGATCTCCGTGACGTCGACGCCGGGCGGCAGGGTGCCGAACGCACCGCCGTGGTCGCCGCCGAGGCGGGTCGCGCAGAACGCGTCGGCCACCGCCGGGCTGCCGTACCGGACGAGCAGCGAGCCCTGGAAGGCCAGCGCCATCGCCTCGACCAGGCGGCGGGTGCGGTACTCCAGGTCCGTCGGGTCGGAGAGCTGCTTGCGCAGTTCGGCGACCGCCGCGTCCAGGCGGCGGTCCGCGCCGGCCGCCGAGTCGAGCTCGCCGAGGAACGCCTCGACGCTCTCCGGGCGCCTGGCCATGGCCCGCAGCGCGTCCAGGGCGGCGACGTTGCCCGAGCCCTCCCAGATCGAGACCAGCGGCGCCTCCCGGTAGAGCCGCGGCATGCCGGACTCCTCCACGTAGCCGTTGCCGCCCAGGCACTCCAGCGCCTCGGCCGCGTGCGCCGGACCGCGCTTGCAGACCCAGTACTTGGCGACGGCCAGCCCCAACCGCCGTACCAGCGCCTCGTTCTCGTCCCCGGCCAGGGCGAGGTCGGTGGCGTGGGCCAGCCGCATGGCGACGGCCGTGGCGGCCTCGGACTCCACCACCAGGTCGGCGAGCACGTTGCGCATCAGCGGCTGGTCCACCAGCGCCTTGCCGAACGCCCGCCGGTGGACGGCGTGGTGGACGGCCCGGGTCGCGCCGTAGCGCATGCCGGAGGCGCCGCCGACGGTGCAGTCGAGGCGGGTCATGTTGACCATCTCGATGATGGTCGGCACGCCCCGGCCCTCCTCGCCGACCAGCCAGCCCACCGCGCCGTCGTACTCCAGCTCGGCGGAGGCGTTGGACTTGTTGCCCAGCTTGTCCTTGAGCCGCATCAGGTGGAGGCGGTTGCGGCCGCCGTCCGGGAGCACGCGCGGCAGCACGAAGCAGCTGAGCCCGCCCGGCGCCTGGGCGAGCGTCAGGAAGAGGTCGGACATCGGCGCCGAAGTGAACCACTTGTGGCCGGTCAGGCGGTACGTGCCGTCCGCGTGCGGGGTGGCCGTGGTGGTGTTGGTGCGGACGTCCGAGCCGCCCTGCTTCTCGGTCATCGACATGCCGGCGATCAGCCCGCGCTTGGAGCGCGGCTCGCGCAGCCCGAAGTCGTACTCCGTGGCGGCCAGCAGCGGTTCCAGCTCGGCCGCCAGGGAAGGGTTCGCCCGCAGGGCCGGGACGGCGGCGTAGGTCATCGAGACCGGGCAGGTGTGGCCCGCCTCGACCTGGCCCCACACGAAGAACTTCGCGGCGCGGGCGGAGTGGGCGCCGGGCCGGCCGTCCCGCCAGGGCGCGGCGTGCAGGCCGTGGGAGACGGCGGTGCGCATCAGCTCGTGCCAGGCCGGGTGGAACTCGACCTCGTCGATCCGGTGGCCGAAGCGGTCGTGGGTGCGCAGCACCGGCGGGTTCTCGTTGGCCAGCCGGCCCCACTCGGCGGCCTGCTCGGAGCCGGCCAGTCGGCCGAGCTCGCGCAGCTCGGGCTCGGCCCAGCCGGCGCCGGCCCGGTCCAGGGCGGCGAGCAGGGTCGGATCGGCGGCGGTGTCGTGTCCGTACGGCAGGGGCACCTGGTTGGTGACCTCATGCGTCGCTGTCATCGCGTCCTCCCAGGGCACGCAGGGTGAAGGAGACCAGGGCGGGGACCACCTCGGCGGTGGTCCGTTCGGGTCCGGCTCCGGCGGGGGTGGTGCGGGGCGGCTCGGGCTCGGCGGGGGCCGACTCGGGCTCGGGCTCCATGCGGGCCAGATCGGGCTCGGGCTCGGCGGCCAGGGGGCCGGCCAGGGCCTCGCCGACCGCGCCGACCAGGGCGGCGGCGGTCAGCACCGGGTCCTGGGCGGGCAGCCGCCCGGCGGCCACGGCGGCGGCGATCTCGGCCGCGATCACGTCGCGGAACGCCCGCCGGAACACCAGGCGTTCGGCGTCCACGACCGCGTCGGCCGGCTCGACCAGCAGCGCGTACGCCAGCCGTGGCGCGCGCAGGGCACGGGCGGCGAACGTCTCCACGACCGCGGCGATCCGCTGTTCGGGCGTCTCCCGGCGGGCGACGGCCGCGTTCACCGCAGCGATCTCGCGCGTGACCACCCGGCGGAACAACTGCACCGACAACTCGGCCTTGTTGGTGAAGTGCTGGTACACGCTGCCGGTGGCGATCCCGGCGCGGTCCGCGACCGCGGCCATCGTGCAGCCGCCGTACCCGCGCTCGGCGAGCAGGCCGACGGCCGCCTGCAGCACGGCCTCGCGCTGGGCGTCCAGACGGGCTTGGACGGCGGGGGTGCGTCGGTAGGCCATGGAAGCATTGAAGCACCGATTCACTGCTTCGGGGAGGGGTTCGGCGGGGGCGGCTTCCGGCCGGACGCGAGAGCCGGAGCGAGAGCCGGACGCGAGAGCCGGACGCGAGAGCCGGACGCGAAAGCCGGAGCGAGAACCGGACGCGAAAGGCCGCCCCCTCGAATTCACCGAGCGGAGGCGGCCTTCCTGCGTGCGTGGTACCCGGCTACGACACTAGAGCGGGTGGCGCTCCAGCTTCTGGCCCTCCTCGTCGAGCGGGCCGAACGGCGGGATCCGGTACTGCGACGACGGTGCCTGCGACTGCGACTTCGCGAGCGAGCGCGCGTCGTCCTGGCCACCGGCCAGGCCGGCCCACTCCAGCACCTTGGCGGTCGCCGCGGCCGACTCCTCGGCCGGCAGCTTGCCGATGTTGGAGCCGTGGTTGCCGCCCGGGACGGTGTAGACGTAGCAGTCGTCGCTGCCCCGGCCGAGCTCGAACGGCTTGGCGCCCCACGGGTCGTTGCCGCCGTAGACGAAGATGATCCGCTCGGCCTCGCGCTTCACCCAGCGGTCGATGTCGGGCATCGCCTTCGGGTTGAAGGTGGTCGGGATCTCCTTGGGCACGTACGCGCGGGGCGCGTACAGCTCCTTGTAGTCGTAGTGCAGGAGGTCCTTCAGGTACGAGACGTCGAAGTAGGGCGCGCCGAGTTCGGTCGCGGCCTGGTAGTAGTACGCGGTGTACTTGGCGAGGCCCTGGTCGCTGGAGCTGGTCACGCCCTCCTGCGCGTCGAACCACTTGTACAGCTCGTCGTCGGTCGCGGTGGCCGCCACCGGGACCTTCGCGCAGTCGGACTGCAGGCTGTACTGCCAGAAGCCCCAGACCACGTCGAGCACGCTGCCCTCGTAGGCCCGGTCCACCGAACCGACGACGGCGAAGGTCGAGCCGGCCGCCTTGTTGTCGGCCGTGAAGCGCGTCTCCAGCCGGTCCCGGCGCACCAGCAGCTCGCGCTGCACCGCGTCGAGCGCGGCCCGGCACTCGGGGGTGCCGACGTTCCGGAAGAACTCGGAGTACGGCGCGTCGTCGTTCACGTCGGTGTTGTTCGGCGCGACGTACGCGATCGTGCCCGCCACGTCGTCCGGGTAGAACCGGCGGTAGTAGGTGGAGGACATTCCGCCCTTGCTGGCGCCGGTGGAGAGCCACTCCTGCTGGTAGATCTCCTTGAGCGCGGTCACGATCCGGTGCGAGTCGGCGGCCGCCTGGCGGATCCCGGCCTTGGTCCAGTCCGCCGGCTCCGGGCGCGACGGGGTGAAGTACCGGTACTCGATGGAGACCTGGTTGCCGTCGACCAGCCGGGTCGGCTCGGTGCGCGAGGGCGTGGTGCCCAGCGTGTAGCCGTTGGTGTAGAAGACGGTCGGGCGGTCGTAGCCGCGGTGCAGCACGCTGATGCGCTGCTGGAATGTGCCCAGCCAGGGACGGAAGTGGTCGATCGGCTGGGTGTAGGTGAGGAGGAAGTACCGGTGGTCCGCGTCGGTCGGCTTCTCCTCGGTGATGGTCATCCCCGGGATCGCCGCGAGGCGGGCCTTGATGTCCGCGGTCGGGTCGGCGGCCACGTCGCGCTGCGCGTGGGCGGCGGTCGCGGCCGTGCCCTGCGCGAACGCCGGGGCCTGCGCGAACGCCGGGGCCGCCAGGCCGCCGCCGGCGCTCAGCAGCGGTATCAGCAGGGCGGAAACCAGCAGTCTTCTGAACCTGGTGCTCATCAACTCTCCATCTGGTCAACGGATATGACAGCTGCCTCATCGGCACTACTCTGCGGTGCGGTTGGTGCGGCGGCCGCCCGGTGGACGGCCGAATGGGCCACCCGCCGGGTGGCGGGCGGCCCATCGCGGAAGGTGCTGGTCAGGGGCGGGGAAGGGCACAGCCGGGCAGGGTGAGGTCGAGGACGTTCCCGGCGCCGAAGCAGGGCGGGATGATGTACGTCTCCTGGGCGTAGCCGATGCCCTGGTGGACCGTCACCGCGCCGCCCTGGTCGACCTCGCACGGGTTGTTCAGCGTGCAGGACTGGCCGTTCTCGTTGATCGTGTTGTTGACGGCGACCAGCAACCCGCTGTTCGCGTCGACCACCGGCGAGCCGGAGGTGCCGCCGATCACGTTGCAGCCGGACGTGTAGCGGACCGAGTCCTTGAACGTCCAGTCCGCCTCCCGCAGTTGGTAGGCGAAACCGTCGACCGAGCAGGAGTAGATCCGCTTCCAGTAACCGGAGACCACCCGGATGTCGGCCCCCTGGGCGGGGTGGTCGGCGGAGACGGTCAGCGGGGCGATCCCGTACTGCGCCTGGATCGTGTCGTAGCTGGAGTCGAGCTGGTAGATCGACACGTCGGTGTCGGTCATGGCGCCGTAGACCACCTTGACCGCGTTCAGCGTGCCGAGGTCGGCGCCGGAACCGTCGAGCAGGGTGAACGTCCGGCTGGACGGCTGGTCGGTGACCACCTGACCGGGACCGGGCATACCGGACTCCAGGCAGTGGCCGTTGGACAGGACGAGTGCGGGGTCACTGCCTGCCGAGCCGGGCATCCGGACCAACGACCCGGAACAGTTGTCGAGCGCCACCGTGCCGGTGAAGTCGACGGCGGCATCCGCCGGGGCGGGGGCGGCGATGGCGCCCTTGGCGCCCGTCGCGACATTCGCAAGGGGGGCGGCGTTCGCCAGGGGGGCGTTCACAAGGGGGGCGTTCGCAAGGGGGGCGGCCTGCGCCGGGGCCAGTCCGGCCAGCGTGGTGGCTCCGGCGACCAGGACCGTCGCGAGCATGCCTATGAGCGGCTTCCTCATGAGAGACCTCTCGGTGTGGGGGTCCACCAAAGCTGTCGCGGACATGACTAGATGTCAAGAGGTCCGCCGCCACCGAGAGGTCAACGGAGAGGTCAACGGAGAGGCCACTCGCAAGGGCCGGGGCACACCCCGGCCGCGGTCATCGACTCCGGCCGACCGGTGCGCTCAACTCCTCTGCCAGTGGCGCCGACCGACGCTGATCAGGCGCAACTGCAGCCGGGCCGTCGCGGCGATCCGCCCTTCGCGGCCCGGATCGGCCTCCTGGGCCTCCAGCGCTTCCAGGAACGCGGCGGCCGTGGACACCATGTGGTCCACGTACAACTCGGCGAGCATCCGCAGGTCACCCTCGCTCCAGCCCGCCGAGACCGGCTGGAGCCCGAGCGCCGCACCCACCTCCGCCGCGAAACGGCCGAGTTCGGCGTCGATCGCCTCCCGCACCCGCCGGACACCGCCGTGCCGCTCGCGCGCGAGGAAGCGCACGTGCGCACGGCTCTCGCGGACGTGCCGCTGGATGACGTCGACCGCGCGGTCGATCAGCTCCTCGGCGCCGCCCTCCCCGACGAGCACCGAGCGGATCATGAGGTGCAGGCTCGCCAGCGACTCCTCGACCAACGCGACGCCGAGCGCGGCGAGGTCCGGGAAGTGCCGGTAGAACGCGGCCGGCGACAGCCCGGCGGCGCGGGTGACCTCGCGGACGCCGAGGCTCGCGAGATTCTGATCGGCCAGCAGGCGCAGGCCTGCATCCAGCAGCGCCCGGCGGCTCTGCTGCTTCTGGGCCTGTCTGACGCCGACAGTCTCGGGCTGCTCGGCCCCTGCGCTCCGGGGCGACTCGGCCCCCTCGGTGTGATTCACGCCATTCAGTAAACAACTGTTTGCCGAACCTGGCCAGCCCGGCGTAGAGTGAGGCCAACTCGGTGAACACTTGTCAACCGAAACCGGGGTCAGGCTCGACGCCGAGACTGAACCCGACGTCGAACCCGACGTCGAAACCGAAGCCGAAACCGGAAAGGACTGGTCGGCCGTGATCCTGCTCTCCGCCCTCGTCGCCATGGGTGTCCTGATCGGCGCCGCCGCACACACCTCGCTCCCGGTCTTCCTCACCGCCTCCGCCGCCATCACCGCCTGGCTGCTCGCCTTTGGCGCCCGCGAGGGCATCGCCCGCCTGCGGCAGCGCTGAGCCCCTGCCGCCCTCGGCTCCTTCCGACCCAGCTCCTTTCTCCGCCCCTTTCACCGCTCCTTTCACCCGAGAGGACCCGCCACCGTCATGAGCACCGTCACCGACCACCAGCCGGCCACCGCGAGCCAAGCGACCGTCACCGAGGCCGACAACCTCGCCGTCGCCTCCTTCCTGCTCGGCCTCCCCGGCCTGCTGATCTTCAACATCGTCCTCGGCCCGCTGGCCATCGTCCTCGGCACGCTCGCCCTGGTCCGCGGCACCCGGCGGCGTGGCCGGGCGGTCCTCGGCCTCGTGCTCGGCGTCGCCGCGCTCGCCGTCTTCACCGCCACCACCGTCTCGGCGCACGGCGTGATCATGGAGTTCGGCTCCTGAACCGGACCCCCAGCTCCTGAGCCCGGCCGCGTCCCCGCGCGCCGCTGAGCTCCGCGGTTCCGCCCCGCGAACCCGGCCCTGCCCCGTACTGTGGCGGCATCGACCGGTGACCACAGGGGGCAGGAGTGACGACCGAGTACGGCAGCGGAGCGCAGCCGGGGAGCGGCGCGGCGGGCGGGAGGCTGCTCGCCGTCAGCGACCTGCACATCTCCTACGAGGAGAACCGCGGCCTGGTGGAGAAGCTCCAACCCACCAGCCCCGACGACTGGTTGATCGTCGCCGGTGACGTCGCCGAGCTCTCCACCAGCATCGAGTGGGCGCTCGGACTGCTCGCCGAACGCTTCGCCCGCGTGGTGTGGGCCCCCGGCAACCACGAGCTGTGGACCCACCCCGAGGATCCGGTGCAGCTGCGCGGCGTGGCCCGCTACGAGCACCTGGTCGCCATGTGCCGCCGGCTCGGGGTGCTCACCCCCGAGGACCCGTACCCGGTCTGGCAGGGTGCCGGCGGGCCGGTCGCCGTCGCCCCGCTCTTCCTCCTCTACGACTACTCCTTCCGTGCGCCGGGCACGACCACCAAGGAGGAGTCCCTGGCGGCCGCCTACGAGAGCGGCATCGTGTGCGCGGACGAGCGGCTGCTGCACCCCGATCCGTTCCCGGACCGCGACTCCTGGTGCCGCGAGCGCGTCCGGCTGACCGAGCAGCGGCTCGCGGCCTGCGACCCGGACCTGCCGCTCGTCCTGGTCAACCACTACCCGCTGGTCCGCCACCCCACCGAGATCCTCTGGTACCCCGAGTTCGCCCAGTGGTGCGGCACCGAGCTGACGGCCGACTGGCACCGCCGCTTCAACACCGCCGCGATGATCTACGGCCACCTCCACATCCCGCGCAAGACCAGCTACGACGGCGTGCCCTTCGAGGAGGTCTCGCTCGGCTACCCGCGCGAGTGGCGCCGCCGCGGCCTGCCGGACCCGCTGCTGCGGGAGGTGTTCCCGCGGGCGGCGGACTGACGTCCCGGCCGGGTGCCGGGTCGGTGCCTTCTCCTGGGGGCGTTCGCCATGTCCGTTCCTTGGCTCTCCTTTCGCTGAGCCCTTCCTCGTCCTGGGCCCTTCTTCGCTGTCGGCCCTTCTCCGGCCTGGGCTCTTCTTCGGTCACCTCCCTGTGGTCCCGCGCTCTCCCGCCGGTCAGTCCGTGGCGATCGCCCGCAGGATGTCCAGCCGTGCCGCCCGGCCCGCCGGACGGAGCCCGGCCACCGCGCCCGCCAGCAGACCGGCCGTCAGGACCACCGCCAGTTGCACCGGCGGTATCGCGAACGAACCCGTCCCCGCGCTGTCGGAGGCCCGCACGAGCGCCCAGCCGAGGAAGGCCCCGAGGCCGAGCCCGCCGACCGTCCCGAAGGCGGCCACCAGCACCGACTCCCAGCGCACCATGCCCCTCAGCTGCGCCCTGGTCTGGCCGACCGCCCGCAGCAGGCCCAGCTCCCTGGTCCGCTCGTGCACCGCCAGCGTCAGCGTGTTGGCGATGCCCAGCAGCGCGATCAGCACCGCCAGCGCCAGCAGGGCGTAGACCACCGAGAGCATCGTGTCGACCCCGGCGACCGCACTCGCCGCGTACTCCGCCCGGTCCTGCACCTGCGGACCGCCGTACGGGACCAGCGCCTGCTGCACCGCCGCCTTGCCGGCCGCCGGGGAGACGCCGGCCCGCAGCCCGACCGCGACCAGGGTGTCGCTGTCCTGCCCCCGGTGGGGCGCCCAGGCCTGGCGGGTCATCAGGTAGTCACCTGCCAGCCCGCCGCCCTCGTAGAGCGCGCGGATGGTGAAGGGACCGCTCGCGCCGTCCGCGAAGCCGACCGTCACGCTCTGGCCGAGCTTCCAGCCCTGCTGCTCCGCCTCGCCGCGGGAGACCGCCAGTCCGTCCGTGCCGAGGGCGTCCAGCGAGCCCTCGACCCGGCCGAGGTCGACGATCCCGACCAGGCGGGCCGGATCGGTGACGTCCAGCACCCGGCCGTGACCGTCGATCCGGGCCACGCCGCGGCCGAGGCCGACCGTCTGCCGCACCTCGGGCAGTCCCGCGAGCGCGTCGGCCGCCTTGGGGCTGATCCCGCTGCCGCCCGCGCCGAACGACGGTGCGGTGGCGGCGAGATCGCCCGCGAAGGACTTGTCGACCGTGTCGTCCAGGGTGGCCTTGATCGACGCACCGAAGACGGTGAACAGCGTCACCACCGCGACCCCGATCATGAGCGCGCTCGCCGTGGCCGCCGTCCGGCGCGGGTTGCGGGCCGCGTTGCGACGGGCCAGGGTGCCGGAGACCCCGCGCAGCCGGGGCAGTGGCGCGCCCAGGACCCGTACCGCGAACGCCGCCGCGACCGGCCCGAGCACCACCACGCCGACCAGCACCGCGAGCGCCCCGCCGGCCGTCAGGAGCACCGACGGACCGTCCGTGGCACCGAGCACCGCCGCCGGCACCCCGCCCGCGATCAGCAGGCCCCCGAGCAGCACCCGCAGGACGCCCGAACGCCCCTGGGCCGCCCGGTCGACGCCGGTCTCGCGCAGCGCCGCCAGCGGTGCCGTCCGCCCGGCCCGCACGGCGGGCAGCAGCGCCGAGCCCACCGCGACCAGCGTCCCGACCGCGAGCGGCAGCACCACCGCGGCGGTGCTGATCACCATGCCGCCGGTCGGCAGCGCGAAGCCGAGCGCCGAGAACAGCGCCTTGAGCCCGGTCGCCACCCCGATCCCGCCCAGCAGCCCGCCGAGCGAGGCCAGCACGCCGACCGCCAGGGCCTCGGCGAGCGTCGCCGCGAGCACCTGGCCGCGGACCGCGCCGAGCGCCCGCAGGAGCGCGTTCTCCCTCGTCCGCTGGGCGACCACGATCGCGAAGGTGTTGTGGATGGTGAACGTGGCCACCAGCAGTGCGATCCCGGCGAAGACCAGCAGCAGCGTGGTGAACATGCTCAGGAAGCGCCCGGACAGCTGCTGGGTGCTCTCCCGGGTGGCCGCCGCGCCGGTGACCGCCTGCACCCCGGCCGGCAGCCGCGGCGCGATCCGGGCCGCCAGCTCCTGCTGGGAGACCCCGCCCGTCGCGCGGACCTGGATCGAACTGGCCTGCCCCGCGCCCTCGGGAGTGAGGTGGCGCTCGGCGTCCGCGAACGTCATCGCCGTGAACGTGCTCGGCCCCATACCGTCCGCACTCGCGCCGAAGGTCGCGATGCCGACGACGGTGACCGGCACCGGATCGGGCGTGCGCAGCACGGTGGTTGAACCGACGTGCAGCCCACCGCTCTTGGCGGCCCCCCGGTTGATCACGACCTCGCCCGGGGCGGCCGGTGCCCGGCCCTCGGCCAGCCGGTACGGGTTGAGCCGACCGTCGGCGAGCCAGTTCCCCGCGAGGGTGGGCGGGCCCTGGCCACCGATCGGTCTGCCGTCGGCGCCGACGAGTTGGCCCGCGCCCTGGACGGACGGCTCGGCGGCCGCGACCCCGGGCACGGCGCGCAGCCGGTCGGCGAGCGCCGCGTCCACCGGTGCCCGGACACCGCCGGCCGTCCCCGGGGAGTCGAGCACGTCGGCGCTGCGCACGACGACGTCGGTGCCCGCGTTGGCATCGGCGAACAACGTGTCGAAGTTGGCCCGCAGGGTGTCGCCCAGCACCATCGTGCCGGTGAGGAAGCTGACGCCGAGCAGGATGGACAGGAGCGTGCCGGCCAGCCGCCGCTTGTGAGCGCGCAGCGAGCGCAGGCCGAGGCGCAGCACGACCGGGTCGAGGACCGTCACGACCGCCCCCGTTCGAAGGCCTTCATCCGGTCCAGCACCAGCCCGGACGTGGGCCGCTCCATCCGGTCCACCAGGCGTCCGTCGGCGAGGAACAGCGCCTCGTCGGCGTACCCGGCCGCCGTCGGGTCGTGGGTGACCATGACGACGGCCCGGCCCATCTCGTCCACCGCGCGGCGCAGCAGGCCGAGGACCTCGCCGCCGGTGCGGGAGTCGAGGTTGCCCGTCGGCTCGTCGGCGAAGACCACCTGCGGCCGCCCGGCCAGCGCCCGGGCCACCGCGACCCGCTGCTGCTGGCCGCCGGAGAGCTCGCTCGGCCGGTGGTGCAGCCGGTCGCCGAGGCCGACGACGTCGATGAGGGTCGTCAGCCAGGCCTCGTCGGGGGCGGCCCCGGCGAGGTCCAGCGGAAGGGTGATGTTCTCCCGGACGGTGAGCGTGGGCACCAGGTTGAACGCCTGGAACACGAAGCCGAGCCGCTCCCGGCGCAGCAGCGTGAGCCGCCGGTCGCCCAGTGGGCCGAGCTCGGTATCCCCGATCCACGCGCGGCCGGCCGTGAGGGTGTCGAGGCCGGCCGCGCAGTGCATCAGGGTGGACTTGCCCGAGCCGGACGGTCCCATGATCGCGGTGAAGCGCCCGGCCGGGAACTCCACCGTGACGCGGTCCAGCGCCCGGACCTCCGTGCCGCCGACGCCGTAGACCTTCACGGCGTCGGCGACCCGGGCGGCGGTGCCGTGCAGGACGTCGAGGGTCGTCACTTCCCGGCACCTCCCCCCGCCCCGTCGCGCGGCGACCGCGGCGACTCGCTGAGCACGGCCCGCTTCGAGCGGTACTCCTCGGCGTCGATGTCGCCCTCGGCGTAGCGGCGGCCGAGGACGGCCAGCGGGTGGTCGGCGCCCGCGCGGTACCCGCAGCCGCGGCGCCAGACCGTCCGGCGCAGTACGAAGATCACCAGGAACACGACGGCGATCCAGATCAGCGGGAAGAACAGGATCCAGGGACCGGGCCCGTGCCCGTCCCAGTCGGCGAGCAGCGTGTACATGGGTGGTTCATCTCCTCGGCGTGAGGCCTCCAGGACCTCGGGCGGTTTCCCGAGGTGACTAGAGCGTCCCGCCGGGCGGTCTCATCACGCGTCCCACCGGCAGAGGCAGTTGGGGTACTCCCGAGGGAGTACGAGCGGGCTGCGACACGCCGGGGAGGAAGTAGCCGGAGCGGAAGCAGCCGGGAGGAAGTAGCCGGAGAGGGACGAAACGTCGCCGGAGAGGCGGCGGCCAGGGGCGGCCCGGCCACCAGGAGGAGCGCCGGGCCCCGGACGCTCAGCCCAGCCAGCCCGGCCGCACGAGCCCCGACTCGTAGGCGAGCACGACGAGTTGTGCCCGGTCCCTCACGCCGAGCTTCACCATCGCCCGGCTGACGTGCGTCTTCGCCGTCAGCGGGCTCACCACCAGCCGCCGAGCGATCTCCTCGTTCGACAGCCCCATCCCCACGAGCGCCAGCACCTCGCGCTCCCGCTCGGTGAGCCCGGAGACGTCCGCCAGCCCGGCCGGCCCCGCCTCCGGCGCCTTCGAACGGGCCGCGAACTCGCCGATCAGCCGCCGCGTCACGCCCGGGGAGAGCAGCGCGTCCCCCGCGACGGCGACCCGGATCGCGCGGAGCAGGTCGGCCGGGTCGGTGTCCTTGACCAGGAAACCCGCGGCCCCCGACCGCAGCGCCTCGAAGACGTACTCGTCCAGCTCGAAGGTGGTCAGCACGACCACCCGGACGGAGGACAGCGAAGGGTCCTCGGCGATCCGCCTGGTCGCCTCCAGGCCGTCCATCCGCGGCATCCGGATGTCCATCAGGACGACGTCCGGCACGAGTTCGCGGGCGAGCAGCACCGCGGCCTCGCCGTCGTCCGCCTCCCCGACCACGGTGATGTCGTCCTGCAGCGACAGCAGGGCCCGGAAGCCCGCCCGCACCAGCAGTTGGTCATCCGCCAGCAGTACCCGGATCACTCGCCCTCCGCCTTCGGTGTCGGCAGCTCCGCCCGTACCCGGAAGCCGCCGCCCGGCAGCGCTCCCGCGGAGATGGTGCCACCGAACGCGCCCGCCCGTTCCCGCATGCCGGCCAGCCCGCTGCCCGATCCGCCGGCGTCGCCGAGCACCGCCGGGCCCGGGTCCTCGACCCTGACGACGAGCGCCTCCGGATCCGTCCAGTCCAGGACGACGACCGCCTCGCGCGCCGCCGAGTGCCGGACGACGTTGGTCAGCGCCTCCTGGACGATCCGGAAGGCGGTGAGGTCGGCCGCGGCGCTCAGGGGCCGCCGGTCGCCCAGCTCGTGCACCTCGGCCGTGAGCCCCACCCGGTCGGCCTGGTCGGTGAGTTCGTCGAGCCGGGCCAGCCCGGGCGCCGGGCCGCGCGGCGCCGCCCCGGGCCCGCGCAGCGTCGCGAGCACCTGGCGGACCTCGCCGAGCGCCTCCTTGCTGGTCGACTTGATGGTGGCCAGCGCCGCGCGGGCCTCCTCCGGCCGCTGGTCCAGCAGCGCGAGCCCGACCCCCGCCTGGATGTTGATCAGCGACAGGCTGTGGGCCAGGATGTCGTGCAGCTCCCGGGCCATCTTGAGCCGTTCCTCGTTGGCCCGGCGCTGCTCCAGCTGCTGCCGGTAGGCCCGGTGGGCGGCGATCCGCTCGCGCCGGAACCGGATGATCTCGGCGATCGCCAGCACGAGCAACAGCCAGGCCAGCAGGCCGAGTTCCTGCTGCCACGAGAACGCCGTGCGCGGCACGCGCTGCCAGCCGTCCGGCAGCACGAAGGTGACCAGGACGTGCACCAGGTACACCCCAACCATCCCCGCCCAGGCCGCCCTGCGGCGCCCGCAGGCGATCGCCGAGCAGCAGGCGATCAGCCAGCTCGCGAACACCGGCCCGTACGGGTACCCGGCGGCCAGGTACCCCGCGGTGACGACGGAGGTGCCCGCCACCGCCGGCACCGGCCGGCTGCGGCACACCACCAGCAGGGCCGGGCCGAGCAGCAGCAGGACGTAGCCGAACGCGTCCAGCGGGACCCGCCCGCTCTGGTGCCGCCCGGCGAACGACGACCCGACCACCTGCACCACGGCGACGCCCACCGCGAGCCCCAGCGACCGGCCGCCCCAGGCACCCCGCACCCACGGCGGACGCCACGGCTCGGGCGGCGGCCCGGCCGGACCGTCGGCGGGCGTGGGGCCGTCCGCGGCACCGGGCTCGGCCCCGCTCCGACCGGGCGGCCGCTCCGACGGCGGCGGGGACATCGGCGGCATCATGCCCGGAAGGCTAGACCCGCGCCCCGCCCGCGCGCGTCCTCCACCAGTGGCGTTCGGGCGTACTCCCCCGGGAGTACGCCCCTGCGGGCCACGCCCGGGACCCGGCCGCCGCGGCTCACCCCCTCGCAGCCGCGCCGGCCTCCGCATCGGCCGCCCTGGCCCCGGTCCCGACCCCAGTCCCGGCTCCGGTCCCAGCTCCGGTCCCGGCTCCGGTCCCAGCTCCGGTCCCAGCTCCGGTCCCGGCCCCGACCGCCGCCTTCGCCTCCGCCTCGTCGAAGGTCGCCGACGGCTCCGGCCGCGCCAGTGTGACCACCAGACCGCCCTCCCCCACGTCCGCGATCAGCGTGTCCCCTTCCCGCACCGTGCCGTCCAGCAGCAGGTTGGACACCCGGTTGTCCAGCTCCGACTGGATCGTCCGACGCAGCGGCCGGGCCCCGAACTCCGGCTGGTAACCCCGGTTGACCAGGAACTCCTTGGCCGCCCCGGTCACCTCCAGCCGCACGTCCTGCGCCTTCAGCCGGCGCCGGCTGCGCTCCAGCAGCAGGTCGACGACGGACAACAGGTCCTTGCGCGTGAGCGCGTGGAAGACGATCACCTCGTCGATCCGGTTGAGGAACTCCGGCCGGAAGTGCAGGCGGAGGTCCCGCATGAGGTCGTCACGGATCTCGTCGACGTTCCCCGCGTGGTCGAGGATCCGCTGCGAACCGATGTTGCTCGTCATGATCACCACGGTGTTGCGGAAGTCGACCGTACGCCCCTGGGAGTCGGTCAGCCGCCCGTCGTCCAGCACCTGGAGCAGCAGGTTGAAGACGTCCGGGTGCGCCTTCTCCACCTCGTCGAACAGCAGCACGCTGTACGGCTTGCGGCGCACCGCCTCGGTGAGCTGCCCGGCCTCGTCGTAGCCGACGTACCCGGGCGGCGAGCCGACCAGCCGGGAGACGGTGTGCTTCTCCTGGAACTCGCTCATGTCGAAGCGGACCATGCGGTCCGGGTCGCCGAACAGCAGCGCCGCCAGCGCCTTCGCGAGCTCCGTCTTGCCGACGCCGGTCGGCCCGAGGAAGAGGAAGGAACCGGTCGGCCGCTCGGGGTCGCCCATCCCGGCCCGGCCGCGGCGCACCGCCTGGGACACCGCGGTGACCGCCTCGTCCTGGCCGATCACCCTCTCGTGCAGGTGCTCCTCCAGCTTGAGCAGCCGCTCCCGCTCGGTCGCGTTCAGCTCCGCCACCGGGATGCCGGTCCGGGAGGAGAGCACCTGCGCGATGTCGTCCGCGGTGACCGCGACGACCTCCTCACGGGACTCGGCGACCGCCGCCAGCTCGTCCTCGGTCTGCCGCAGTTCGGTCTTCAGGTTGGCGGCCCGCACGAATTCCTCGTCCGCGACAGCCTCCTCCAACTCCCGCTTGAGCTTAGTGATCCGGTCCTGCACCGAGGTCGCCGCGGTCGAACCGGACAGGCTGCGCAACCGCACGCGCGCGCCCGCCTGGTCCAGCAGGTCGATCGCCTTGTCAGGCAGGAAGCGGTCACTGACGTACCGGTCCGAGAGCGTCGCCGCCGCGTCCAGCGCATCGTCGCCGAACCGCACCTGGTGGTGCGCCTCGTACGCGTCGCGCAGCCCCCGGAGGATCTCCACGGTCTCCTCGACGCTCGGCTCCGGCACCAGCACGGGCTGGAAGCGGCGCTCCAGCGCGGCGTCCTTCTCCACGTGCTTGCGGTACTCGTCCAGCGTCGTCGCCCCGACCACGCTCAACTCGCCGCGCGCGAGGGCCGGTTTGAGGATGTTGCCGGCGTCCATCGAACCCTCGCCGCCACCGCCCGCGCCGACCACCGTGTGCAGCTCGTCCAGGAACAGGACCACGCTCTTCTCGGCCGCCGTGACCTCGTCGATCACGTTCTTCAGCCGCTCCTCGAACTCGCCCCGGTACTTCGAGCCCGCCACCAGCGCGGTCAGGTCCAGGGTGACCACGCGCTTGTCCCTGAGGCTCTGCGGCACGTCCCCCGAGACGATCCGCTGCGCCAGCCCCTCCACGATCGCCGTCTTGCCGACGCCCGGCTCGCCGATCAGCACCGGGTTGTTCTTGGTGCGGCGGGACAGGATCTCGACGGTCTGCTCGATCTCCTCGGCCCGCCCGACCACCGGGTCCAGCCGGCCCGAACGGGCCTCCTCGGTGAGGTCCCGCCCGTACTCGTCGAGCGTCGGCGTCCCGCTCGGGTGCGCGCCCGTACTGCTGCGCTCCCCGCCGAAGCCCCGCCCGTCCAGCACCGTCTTCAGCGCCTCCTGCGAGGGCGCCGCGTTGCGCAGCGCCGCCCCCGCGCCCGAGCGCTCCTGGTCCAGCAAGGCGCCAAGGATGTGCTCCGGACCGATGTACGACGCCCCCGCCGCCTGCGAACGGGCGTGCGCCGCGAGCAGCGCGCGCTTGGCCGAGGGCGTGAGAGCCGGCTGCCCGTCCACCGCCGGCACGGGGCCGGACGGCAGCGCCTGCTCCAGGTCCGCGGACAGCTCGTCCGGATCGATGCCCGCCCGCTCCAGCATCCGGCGCGAGGGCTCCACCCGGGTGGCCGCCCAGGCCAGGTGCGCGGTGTCGAGGTCGCTGCTCCCGTCCTCCGCCGCGCGGTGCGCCGCCATCGCCAGCAGCTCCTGCGACGACTCGCTCAGCAACCGGCCGATCGGCACCCGCTGAACGGCGGGCGGGGAGGCCAGCGGACTCATCCCGAAGAACCGGCTGAGCAGGTCGGAGAACGGATCGCTGGATCCGAACGGGGGCATGGTCACGACGGCTCACCTCTCCCAAGCGGTTTGCTGCCACACAAACACAGGCCGTGGCGGCCCGCCTCCGGAAGCTCCGGCACGCTCACCCGGTGAAGCGGTCCAACAACACGCCCCCGCTGTACGTCACCGCCATCGCCAGCAGCCCGCCCGCGACGTTGCGCAGCACCGCACGCGCCGGACCCGCCCCGCCGAGCCGGGCGCTCGTCCACCCGGACAGCGTCAGCGCCGCCACCACCGCCGCCACCGTCACCGGCAGCCGCCACGACTCCGGCGGCAACAGCACCGCCAGCAACGGGACCAGCGCCCCGAGGGTGAACGCGGCGGCACTCGCCAGCGCCGCCTGCCACGGATCGGTCAGCACCTGCGGGTCGATGCCGAGCTCGGTCTGCGCGTGCGCGGCGAGGGCGTCCCGCTCGGTCAGCGCCACCGCCACCTCACGGGCGAGCCCGTCCGTCAGCCCGCTCCCCCGGTAGTAGTCCGTCAGCTCGTCGAGCTCCCCCTCCGGATCCTCCGCCAGCTCCCGCCGCTCCTTCGCCAACGCGGCCCGCTCGGTGTCCCGTTGGGTGCTGACCGAGACGTACTCACCGGCCGCCATCGACATCGCCCCCGCGAGCAGCCCCGCGACCCCCGCCGCCAGCAACGCCGTCCGCGACCCCGCCGCCCCCGCGACACCCGTCACGATCCCCGCGGTCGACACCACCCCGTCATTGGCCCCGAGCACCGCGGCCCGCAACCAGTTCAACCGCGCCGACAACGCCGCCCGCGACTCGTCCACCCCCCGATCCTCACCCGCCCCAACACCCCCCGCCACCCACAGCAGCCCCCACCCGACGGACCAAAATGAGCCCCTCACCACCACGCCCCACAACGCCGAAGGGCCGGCCCAGGAATGACTCCTGAACCGGCCCTTCGAGACAACTGGTGGGCGCGGACGGTTTCGAACCGCCGACATCTGCTTTGTAAGCTCGTTCGACCGCTCGAACAGGCTCAACGAAGCCGCGCATCCCTCCCTGCGGCCGGACGTTGGCAGACTTCCCTGCCGCCCCATGTACGTCGTTGTTGCCGTCAGGATTTGCCGTCAGCGGAGTCCAGAGGTCGCTCCCGTGAGACTGATGACACCACGTACCGCCGCCATGCGCGCGTCCCACCTGCACCCCGCCTGTGCTCGGCTTCTGGCTGAAGTCGCCACTTCCCAACTAGCCTATGCGCCCTGTTGATCATTCAAGGAGGGTGCGATGAGACGCGGGAAGTCGACAGCCGTGGCCATCAGTGTGGTGATCGCCATCGGAGGGCTCCTAGTCGCCATCCATCTCAGGCATGAGATCCATTGGGGCGACGCCCCAACGTGGACTGCGGCTGTAGCGGCGGTTGTCGCAGGCATCTATGCCGTTAAGACCTTCACCAGTCAGAACGAGCAGCTCAAGGAACAGCAGGACTACATCTCGAAGCAGTCAGAGCTGATTGAGCAACAGATGGAAGTCATCACGTTGGAGCGAGACGAGCGACGCTCCGCTCAGGCGCGGCAGGTGATCCTGGCTCCGCGCCCTGTGGCCCTGGACCCAGAGAAGCCTGGATACTTCCGTGCTGCCGCTGTCGTGGAGAATGGAAGTGACTCACCGATAAAGGCAGCCAGTCTGAACTTTGGTTCCATTCCAGCCAGTTCTGCACGTCTGACGCGCATCTCGCAGAGTGGCACTGACACTCGAGAGACAGTGGCGTCAATTCCCGTGCCAGTTGTCGGACCAGGCGTGCGATTTCTTTTCGAGGTGTGGCATACGTCCGTCGATCTTCTGCGCGGCGAAGCTCCGTCGGTGACCTTCGAGGATGCCGCTGGCAGGCATTGGACCTTGGACGAGCACCAGGACCTGAAACTAGTCCTTTCGAGGCCCACAGCCAGCTAACTACCGCCCCGTACCTGTCAGCACTTCCCCAGCTGGGCGGGCGACTCCCTCCTCGATCGGGCACGCCCTCGGGCGACCGGTCCAAGAGGGTGCCGCCCGCGCCCCGACCACGATCGCTAGAACGGAGCCCCCCGAGAGGAGCAGCCGCCCGGCGGCCTGCCTGTCCTGGGGCTCACCTATCCTGCTGGCTCCCCAGCCACCGCACGCCGGCGCCCGCGACCGACCGCGCCCCGCGCACTAGAGACCGGTCGTGTAGAGGTAGGAGACGACCGTCAGGTCGTTCTCCTCGATCGTCCAGGGGGAAGTACAGCTCAGAACCCCGCCCGTAGCTACCGCCAGCGCGGACGTGCGATCAAGGTCGATGGAGTGCACAACGACCAGGGCATTGTGAGGGGCCAAGGCCCGCTGGCGCTCGACCTCGGCCCTCGTCAGAACGACCTGGCCTCCCTCGGAAGTGGTGCCCTTGACCTCCGCGTGGAGCCTCTCCTCGCCCCGGCTGAGGAGCAGATCGAAGGACTCCTTGGCGCCGACGTCCTTGACCTCCCAGCCCTGGGCCTCAAAGTAGTCCGTGGCCATCCGCACCGCCCTCAGCTCGACGGCGCGCCGCTCGTCGACGGTCAGTCGGAAGCCCTGGCCCCTCGCGCCCTTCGACGGGCGGGTACGGCGACCGGCTGCCCGAGCCGCTACCTCGACGGTCTCCAGGACCTCCGGCGCGGCCTCCCCCGGGATGTGCAATGCGGTCGCCTCACCCCGGTACACCTCGGCCAAGAGGGAGGTCATGAAGAGAACATCGGCAATGAGGGTCTCCTGGTCGGGGATGCGATCGCGCAGGTACTCAATGGCCACAACGTTGCCGGCCTCGTACCCAGCACCAAGGTGAGACTTCCGGGCTTGCAGATCGATGTTCTGGACGAGGTCATTTCTGGCGCTGGCGCTGGCGGCAATCAAGGGGCGAGCCCACACGACACGGGCCCGCAACTCCTCCGGCTTCCGGGGCGCAAAGTCCGTACCGGTCCAGACCGTTGTGCCCTGGTTCAGCGACAGGTAGACCCTGTCACCCGAGGAGCTGAAGAGGTAGACGATGTACCAACCGGTCGTCGCGCTCGGAGACCTGTCCTGCGAGAAGACCCGAGTCCAGGGGATCTCCGTCTTCAGGCCGGTACCGTCCCGCCCCTCGATCCCAACGTCCTCGACCGGCGTCCCCAGGGTCTCAGCTATCGCTTCGACGTGAGCCGCCAGCTGAGCTGACAGCTCCTTACGGACAACCACGCCGCGGCGCTTCATCTCTGTCGTGTTCTGCGCCGACCACACCCGCTGGAGGTCAAGGACCTCTCCCATGAGGACATCCACACACGGCAGCGTAGCTACGCCCGCTGACAGCATCTTCAGGTAAGTACCCCAAATCACGCACTGCCACCTGCACGTTGGCGGGACCTCTGGTCAATGCCACCTTCCGCGCTGGCAGCATCGACAACTCCTTCCTCCCGAATGAGGTCCGGGCCGAGTGGCCACCTGCGCTACGGCACAAACATGCAGGTCAGAGCGTCGGACGCCGTTGGTTACGGCAGTCCTGGTGGCGGCTAAGCCGCAGCATCTTCTCCCAGAGCTCTCCCCAGAACGTGGGCCGTGAGGGGCTGGCTGGCGGTGTGCGCCGCACCCATGAGGTAGGCGCACGACAGCCTCCATGGTCAGACCCATAGGCACCCTCACGACGGCTTCGGTGAGGTGCGCGCCGCCCCAACGGAGCCTCACCTGCTGGGCGCGGGTGTATCTCCCTCACCTGCTTCCGAGGTGACCCGACCTTGCTTCGACACGACCTGCACGAGCATCCCAAGGACCGCTCGGGCGGCGTTACGCCTGTATGTGCGCCGGGACCACACCGCAGGAAGAACTACGCCTACGACCACGATGACGCCCAGGAGCGTCAAGATGAGGAGCAACGCGACGGCCGAAGTCGGCATCTGCCCAAGCACAGTCAAAGCGACCTACCTCCAGGTTCGATGTACCTCTGCGCAACTGATCTGCGCTGAGTCAGACTGTGGAGGTACGCAGAAGGGCTCTGGAGCCGCTAGTCACAAAACGGCAGGTCAGAGACTCATAAGAACCATCCGGAGACGGATGCCAGACGGATGCCGGACGGGCAGCGGCAAGGAGAGCGCTGGTGGACTCCAGGGGCGCCATCGAACGGTTCACAGAGGAGCTGGGAGGCCTCTACGCAGCTGCAGGAAGGCCACCACTGGACTCGGTGATCAGTAGAGCCGCGAAGGCAGCCCCTCCGACACGCCTGAATACTTCTTCTGTCAACGAGTGGATCAACGGAAAGTCAATTCCTGCTCGACAACAAGAACTTACCATCCTGGTGCGGGTCCTGGGATCTTGGAATAATTCAGGCGAGGTAGCGTGGGAAAAGTCTCCCAGAACTGGGAGGGAGGCACATTTTGAGCGCCTTCGCCTCGCTGCTCGATCTGAGAAGAGAACTAAGCGAAGTGACGCCGTTCCGGCAGGCGGAACAACTTCGTTGAAAATGGCCCTGGACAGTCCTTATGCCCTAGAGGTGCATAAACCAATCGTAATTGACGGAGCCCCTGCAGGCTTGCCTGCATACATGGCGCGCGCACACGACGGCGCCCTCCGTTCTGCCCTGCTCGGCAAAAATCCACAACTAATTGTTCTTGTTGGAGGGTCCTCAACCGGAAAGACGAGGGCTGCATACGAGGCCATCAAGGAACTGCCTCAAGGGTGGAGCTTTTATCACCCCATTGCACCCAGCAAGCCGGAAGCGCTTCTCGCCTTTCTGGAAGGTGGGGCGCGTCCAGAAAAGACAGTGGTCTGGCTCAATGAGCTTCAAGACTATCTTTTTCCGCCCATCATGGGAGAGCGTGTCGCCGCGTCGCTTCGAGTGGCGTTGTCTCGAAAGTCTGAAACTCTTTTCATTGGGACCATGTGGCCAATTTATTGGCGGGAAGTCATGACCCAAGCATCGCCAGCGGAGGATCGCTTTAGCCAATCCCGTGCGCTGCTCTCTGGCATGACGCACAGGATTGACATTACGCCAGACTTTCCTAATTCCATGCTAGAGGAGCATGCGCGCCTGGATAGCAGGGTAAGAATTGCAGTCGACCTTTCAAATGGAAGAGTGACCCAGTACCTTGCAGCTGGACCCGCCCTGCTTGAGTTCTTCAAAGACTCCCGCGAAGTTTCGCCGACCGCATGGGCAGTGCTTAGTACAGCCATGGACTGGTCGGCGATGAGCGGATTGAACACGGCAACCCCAGAATTCCTGCGCAGTGCCGCGCCCGGATATCTTACGGAAGAGGAGTGGGGCGCCACAGATGCGGAATGGTTCAGTCAGGCTACTGATCTACTAGGGCGGCAGCTCAAGGGTGCTACCGCGCCTCTTGCGCGCCTGAGATCGCAGAGAGGAGCTAGCGGGGATTTCACATACAAGCTGGCTGATTACCTAATTCAGCATGCCCAGCAAGAGCGAAAGCGCTCCCCGGCTCCGGAAAGCTATTGGCGCGCGGTGGGCAGGCTGGATGGCGACCTAAGTTTGCCGTATGACATCATTTGGGCCGCCGAAGATCGCGGAAAGGATGCGCTGGCAGCAAGGCTCTGGGAGCCCCTTGCTGTATGCGGCGACCCTGTAGCGATTACAAGCCTGCTCAGGAACCCGACAGCCAACCCAAAAGTGGTCCGCGAACTGCTAGATCGGGCAATAGAAGAGCTTGATTACTCGAACCCTGAAGATATCGGGTTCATGATCTGCCAGCTCCAAGAAGTTGCCGATCATGAAGAGCTAGTAAGTGAGCTGGCCGGGTTCATTAGTCAGTGCATCCCATCTCTGGGAGCTGGCCCCGCCTTCGAGTGTGCAGTAATTCTGGAAACGCTCGGCGATTGGGGGTTTCATGATGCAGTTTCAGAGTTCTCGATGACATTGGCAGAAGAGTGGGTGTACTCCGATTCGGAGGATCCGAGTAGCGCGCTATATCTCATCGAGACCCTAGTTTGCGCTAACAGTAAGCAAGCGCTTGATTCGAGTAGCGTCATCGCGCGGAAATTCCTTGCGAGAAAGGGAGCAAGTATCGGGGATTTGGCATTTCTGGGCGCCGTGGTGAAACATAGAGATAGTCAGCTTTTCGAGGATGTGCTGCAGAGGATTCAGGCCCAGACTGGCGAGGTCGAAGTCCGAGACCTATTGAAATTGAGACCGCTAACCGGGAATTTGATGAGCATGGGGCTAGGTCACCTTGCCCTTGATCTTTTGGGGAAGGCTGCCACCCTAGTAGCCGATCTAGTGATCGACAGCTCGTATGCGCCGCTAGAAATGATCAGTTCTTTCCGGGAGGCCGGGTTGCTAGATGCGGCCGAAAAACTCTCCGAGAGATTCTCGCGGGAATATGATCCTGTAATCTCTGGCGCGGCGGGGCATGTGGCGGTCAAGTTTAAGGAATTGGCCAGCCCAGAGCATTACCGTGTCTACTGTTGCAGGATGGCGGAGAGTGGCCCGATCTTGCCCCTCGGGGAGTCTGAACAACTTGTGGCGTCTTTGCGGGAAATGGAAGGGATGGCTGGTATTTACCTGGCACGAGTCGATGAATTCCTCGCAATGGAGCGGGGGTGAGGGAGCGCACCGGGATGTCATCCGAGGCTTGCAGCGACTCACCCCGTAATCATCGGGCGCCCAACCAGCCCCGCTGGCCCGAGGTCGCCGCGATGGGCGGACAGCCCGGAAGCTGGCGGCCTTGCCCCGGAATCGTTCATCCTGTCTAGGTATCGACCTAGAGAAGGGAGCGACCAGTGCCCGAGCGGAGCCCGCGCGGTACCTACCTGCGGATCGCCGATGCGCTGCGAACCGAGATCAGTGGAGACTCCACAGTGACATCGCTTCCCTCCGAGGCGGAGCTGATGGAGGAACACGGCGTCGCCCGAACCACGGTGAAGCGCGCTCTCGACGTGCTCGTGGCAGAGGGCCTGATTCGGTCGCAGCCCGGCGTTGGATGGGTCGTCGGACGCGCCGAGCCCAAGGTGCCGGTACTCGACCAGCTCACCGCCCTTGCCCGAAAGCTCGACGTCGGGGCCAACTTCCCGTCGGAGAAGGAACTCACCGAGACCACCGGTGCAGCGAGAGGTACCGTCCGGCGCGCCCTCGCGCAGTTGGAGGGCGCCGGGGTCCTCGAAGTGCGCCATGGGAAGGGCCGGACCATCCGCTCCCTGCCCGCCAATCACATCTAGGAGCAGATGCCCGTGTGGGCCTACGACCTTGCCGAGTCCCTGCTGTCCACCGACCTGCCCCGCCGTTGGGCCCACTCCAAGGGGGTGGCCGGCAAGGCGCGCGCCCTGGCCGGGATCCTCGGTCCGGATGCCGAAATGCTGGAGTCGGCGGCCGTCCTGCATGACGTGGGCTACTCGCCGCGGATCGTCGACACCGGGTTTCACCCGCTCGACGGCGCTCGGTTCCTCCGCGCGGAGAACGTGGACGAACGCATCGTGCGGCTGGTCGCCCATCACTCGTGCGCACTGCTCGAAGCTGAGGAGCGCGGACTGCGGCGAGAGCTGGAGGAGGAGTTCCCGCTGGAAGAGCCCCACCTGGTTGACGCTCTGATCTACTGCGACATGACCACCACGCCGGACGGCACGCCGACCACCACGCCCGACCGGATCGCGGAGATCGTTGGTCGGTACGGGCCCGACAGCGTGGTCGGCCGGTTCATCCGCCGCGCTGAGCCGCAGATCGACGCAGCCTCCCGCCGTGTCGAAGGCCGGTTGTTCCAGGTCGGCACGACGGCCTAGCCGATGTAGGGCTGAACCCTGGCCGACTCCAGTCCGTGCTTGATCCGCAATCGCATAGACGGGTGAATGTCTAGGTCATCGAGGTCCGCTGGATCCACCCAGCGGACCTCCTTCGACTCGGAACTCGTCCGCAGGGTGCCACCGATGGGTCGGGCCTTGAAGCAGATGGAGAACTGCTGTCGGACCTCACCGTCGTCGTACGCCATGACGTGTCCAGGGTCCGTATACAAGCCGACGACCGCGGCAACCTCCACGTCAATCCCGGTCTCTTCGAGAACCTCCCGCACCACCGTGTCAGCCACGGACTCGCCGATGTCGTGCCCGCCCCCAGGGAGCGCCCACAGGTCATTGTCGGTCTTGTGGATCAGCAGCAGCCGGCCCTCGGCGTCCGTAACCACGGCGGTGACCGAGGGCACGACGGAGTTCGCCGGCGGGGCGTCCGGATCATGGAAGTAGTCGATGCGGCTCACGCTGCGACCTCACTGTCGAGTTGGGGCGAGGTGATGATTCGGGAGGACTCCCAGATCCGCTCGATGCTCGTCGCGTACGTACTGAACAGCTCGCCGCCAGGCACCTGGGAGAGGTGCAGCACCGGGGCCAGGTAGGCACCGACGCCGTAGACATGCCCGTTCACGAGCAGGTCGTCGTCGGCTCGGTAGAGCGAGTTGTAGAGCGTGGTCGAGTGGAGTCGGAACTCGACTCCCGGGACACCGAACAACGGCGCATAGTTGGCCAACGCGTTGCGGATTTTGCCCGCCATCGCAGGTCCGATGCCCTCGTCCGCGCCTCGTTGGGCGACCTCGATACAGTCAGGGTCGCCCAACATGAGCCGTACGGGCACGCCGGCTTGGGCTTTCTCTCGAATGAGCCGGGCGAACAGCGGGTCCTCCGAGAGCCAGAAGCCGGAGTAGACCACCAAGTCGAAATGCCGGGACGCCTTCGCGTAGAGCGATGTCCACAGCTCCTTCGGCACAACCGCACGATGCGGGTATAGCCGGACCAACTCGGCTCGCCCGGCATCCGCAGCCGCACTGCTGGTCTGCTCGTCTGGCCACAGGTCCGACAGGTCCCGGGTCAGCAGGTTGGCAAGCGCGTACTGGAAGCGCCGATGTGGCCGACGCCCATCCTTCGCTTCCACCCAGCGCTCGACAGTGCGAGTGCTCACGCCCAGTCGTTCGGCGATCTTCTCAAGCGGCAGATTGCTCGCGAGGATCGCGCCTCGCAGCCTCTCGTTTGCCATCTCGCCCTCCCCTGGACGAAGTTGCGGCGCTTGGACGATTCGGGACGCTTTGACGGTAGCGAATCCGGACCGCAACCGTCCAGGCACGCCGTGTTCTGACAGGGCCACAGGCCCGAATCTAGTGATGCGCGGTCGGGACTCCCCGGCCAAACCAAGCGAAGGACTTGACGAAGCGTCGGCTTCTCGGCATCGTAAGAGACATGTTCAACATGTCTCGCATGGCGAGGCAGGCGAACTGACGGCCCTTCTTTGGGCTGCTCTGAGCTGGGCAAATGCGCCCGGAAGTTGGCCCGTCAGGGTCGGCCAGGGAAGCGCAGCTCCTTGAGAACTGAACAGTGATCGTGCGGGACCGACGCGAGGTCGGCGGTCGCGGTGGGCGCCTAGGTTGAGGAACCGGGGGAGAGCCGCCGCGATGTACGAAGCCCTCCCCCTACGCAATGGCGTGCCATCCCCTCCGGGGGTGTGGGGAAGTACAGCGGAGTCCCAACGCACGTGGCGGGATGAGACAGACCGCCCCCGCGGCGACCGGGTGATGTCGTCGGCGGCAGCGAGCCACGCAGCACCCCGTTCTGGGGTGCGCCGCCCTGCTGGTGCTGAGCAGAGAGGAAGCACCGGACCAGGCCCGAGAGACCTGACGCCCGTAGGACGGGCAACCCCAACAGCCAGCCCCGAAAGGGGCTTTGACCTGAGGAGCCTGCCCATGGGCACGGCTCAGACCCATATCCGGCCCCGCCGCTGACAGCGGGCGGGGCTCACCGCTTCTGGTCGCTCACCAGCGATTACGGTTCCCGACGCGCGCCAACCGCCATCACGGCGGCGCGCTCGCGCCGGGTTCCGCGGCTGCTCGTGATTCGACGAGTGGCTGGGCCCGCATCAGGCGGGCCGCCGCGCTCCCGGCCAAGGTACGCGCGGCGGCCCTGCGGGCTCACCTACCAACCACACGAGGTGAACCCATGAAACTGATTGTCGCAGGCCAGGATGCCGCGACGCCGGACGAGTTCGCGGAACTCGCCTTCGGCTTCGGTGTCGAAGCCGAGCTGTTCGCCGGCGTCGAGGGTGAGTCCGCCGACGAGCGGCGGGCCCGGCTCGACGTCGCGCAGGAGGTGCTGCGGGACCTGGAGGGCCCGGCGGCGCGGTTCGCGTCCGGGCTGATGCGCAAGGCCGAGCGCCGCCGGGTGCTCACCTGGAGGGCCGCCGCATGAGCCTTCGCCGCACGCTGTACTTCACGGGCACCCGGGCCCCGCACCGACCCTCCCTTCCGCTGGCCACCCGGCTCGCCGAATACCGGCCGACGCCGGACGGTGACCTGTCCGGGGCCGCCTGCACCGACGCCGACTCCGACCTGTTCTACCCGGAGCCCGACGAGGACACCGAGGTCACGGAGGACATCGCCGCGAAGGCCCGGTGGGCCGAGCGGCGCGCCAAGATGATCTGCGCCGGGTGCCCGGTGCGCACGATGTGCCTGGAACTCGCGCTGGAGCGCCACGAGAAGCACGGCATCTTCGGCGGGCTGAACGCTCGCGAGCGCGCCGCGCTGCACGAGCGCCGCCTGAAGAGCGCCGCCCGCGAGCGGCGCGCCGCCGGGGGTGCCGCGTGACGACGATGATCGCCCCGACGGCCGTTTCAACTCCGGCCGCGACCGCTTCAACTGCGCGGCCCGCCGCTTCAAGCACGTCGGCGACGGCCCCGGGCAGGCTGATGCTGGGGCTGACGGTCCTGGCCGCGGTCGGCGGTTCGGTGCTCGCCGGCATCGGCTTCAGCGGCTCCTACGCCGCCCTGCGGGACCTGGGCTTCAGGCACGGCTTCGGGGACTTCAGCTACGCGTTCCCGGTCGGTGTGGACGCCGGGATCGTGGCCCTGCTGGCGATGGACCTGCACCTGATCCGCAAGGGCACCCCGTGGCCGATGCTGCGGCTGCTGGCCCACGGTTTCACCGCCGCGACGATCTATTTCAACGCCGCGTCGGCCGGGCCGCTGCTGAAGGATCCGACCGGCACGGCGATGCACGCGGTCATCCCGGTCATGTTCGTGGCCGTGGTGGAGGCCGGGCGGCGCCTGGTCATCCGGATCACCCGGATCGAGGCCGGCCACCAGCGCGACGGAGTGCCGCTGCACCGCTGGATCCTCGCCCCGTGGCGAGCGTTCACGATGTACCGGCGGATGCGCCTGAACGGCATCGTGTCCTACTCCCAGGCCGTCCGTCTGGAACAGGACCTGCTCGTCTACGAGGTCATGCTGAAGCGCGAATACGGCGATGACCTGAGGAACGTGCCGCCTGACCTGCTGCTTCCGCTCATCATGCAGCGATTCGGGCTGAGCGTGGACGAGGCCCTGGCCCTGCCGATGGAGGCCGAGGAGCGCGCCCGGCTGCGGACCGAGCGCAAGGACGCGTTCGAGGCCGAGGTGGCCGTCCGGGCCGAGGCCCGCGCCGCCGAGACCCAGATCTCCAGCCTGCGCACGGCGGGCCGGGTGGAGGCCGCGGGGTACGAGGTCGGTGCCGAGACGGCCACCGCCAAGGCCCACGCCCACGCCCGGACTGTCGCCGCCGGCCGCGAGGCCGAGGCCGCCGAGCGGATCGACCACGCCGAGGAGGAGCTGAAGGCCGCGGCGGCCGAGCAGGAGGCTGCCGACGCCCGCCTGCGTGCCGCTGAAACCGACGAGGCCGCCGCTGAAAAGGAGCGCGCCGCCGCTGAAACGCGGCTGCGCACCGCTGAAACGGAGAGCCTGGCCGCCGCCCGGGAGAACGCCGCCGCGGCCGAGCAGGAGGCCGCCCAGGACGCCCGTCTTCGCGCCGCTGAAACGGCCAAGCGCGCGGCTGAAACGGAGGAGGCCGTCGCTGAAACGGCCAGGCGCAAGGCTGAAGCCGAGCGCGACACCGCCGCCGCCAAGCGCGCCCAGGCCGCCGAGGAAGAGGCCACCGCCGAGGCCCGGCGACGTGCCGCTGAAGCCCGCGAGCACGCCGCTGAAACCGAGCTGCGCGCGGTTGAAGCGGAGGACGCCGCGAAGCTGACCCCCGCCGCCCGCGCCACCCGCCGCGTCGCCCGGATGATCCTCGCCGCCGGGGGCAACCCCGAGGCCGTCACCCTCCAGGCCATCGCCGAGGCCCTCGACGTCTCCCTCGCCACCGCCTCCGGGCGCCGCGCCGAGGCCGCCGACCTGCTCGCCTCCGGCTACAACCCCCACGCCCTCACCGCGTAGAACCGGGAGACCGCCGCCATGAGCACCGACCACATCCCCGCCCCGGAGCCGGAGTTCGAGCAGACCCGCGTCCTGGACGTCTTCCCGCTCCACGGCTTCACCTGCGCCCAGACCAGCAACGAGGACGGCACCGTCCGCTGGTGGCACCTCTTCACCCCCGCCGGCCACCTGCTCGGCTCCACCAACCGCCCCGAGCTGATCGGCTCCCTGACCCAGCACACCCGCTGAACCGGAGGCTTCCGATGACCACCGCCACCCCGGCCACCGAGCACACCCACTCGTGGCTGATCACCTTGCAGTTCCCCGTCGGGAACGGCTTCGCCATCGCGACGCGCTCCGGCAACTCGACCTTCCCGCCCGGAAGCCCCCGAGAGCACGCCTACCTCGGCATCCGGGAGTGGCTGGCGCGCCGCGAGCCCCAGCTGCGCGACGCGTCCGTCCTGTTCTTCTCGCTGGAGCCCTACCAGCTCTGACCTCCCGCAGAATCCGCATCCCCCTGATCCAGAAGAGGAGTGCACCGTGGCCGAGCACGATTCGGTCTACAACGACCCCGCCTACGACATCACCTCCGTCCCCTCGTGGAAGTCCCCGCCGTTGCACGGCGCTTACGCCCCGAACGCCCGGTTGTCCGCCCGCGCCAAGGCCGGTATCGGCGCCGGTGTGGTCGTGCTGGCGGCGGCGGGGATGGTGGCCTATTCGAACTACGCGTCGGCCGAGGCCGAGGCGGAGGTTCGCAAGGCGCAGATCGCCTTGGACACGTCGCGGCTGGAGCTGGAGCGGCAGAAGCAGGCCGCCGATCTGGCGAAGGCGGGCGAGCAGGAGACCCCGGTGCAGAAGGCCCGCCGGGAAGCGGTGCAGGCGTGCGTGGCCAAGGCCGGCAACGCCTACAACGCGGTCTCGGAGTGCGGCAAGGCCTACCCCGCGGTGGACGCGCCGGGGATGGTCAACACCTCCCGCAGCGTCACCTCCGACGGGGGCGACGACGGCTCGACGTCCGGCGTCGGCCTGGTCGTGCTCGGGGTCGCCGGGACAGCGGTGGCCGTCGGCTGGACGAAGAAGCACTTCGCCCGCCGGTAACCGATTGTGACCTCCCCCCACCCACCCCCCATCCGGAGAAGCGTCTTCGCCGCCCGCTCATGGGGCGTGGGGGACTGTCTTGCGCTGGGTGGGGGGTGGGTGGGAGGTCACCCAGAGTGAGGAACCTGTGATGGCCACACCCGCCATGCCCGCCGTCCCGCTCCCCCCACCGCGCCCGCCCGCGCCACCGACGGTGGCCCCCGAAACGGCTTCTCCGGCAGGGGCGCCGGGGGCTGCGGCTGCGGACCCGGCCGCGCCGCCGAGCACGCTGCGGGAGATCTTCGCCCCGGTGGAGCCCGCCCGGCAGGCCGAGCCGCTCGGCACCACCGCGGCCCTCGCCCAGAGCCCCGACACCCCGAACCGCACCCGCGCCGCGGGCACCGGTGACCGCGCCACCGACGGCCGGCCCGGTGGGGACGAGCGGCGCGAGGGCGCCGTCGCCACCTTGGTGCGGGCGCTGGCCGAGCGGTGGCGCCGCACCGGCACCACGACCAACATCAAGCGCCAGCACGAGGTCAAGGAGACCCGGGTCTCCGGCACGTCGGCCACCACCACCAACACGAACAAGTCGGACCGGCTCGCCAAGAACGAGCACAGCGCCCAGCACCGCTCCCAGCGCGACGCCAAGCTCGCCGACCTGAACAACAAGAGCGACCAGCGCCAGCACCAGGGCCGCGACCAGCGCGACGTCAAGAAGGCCGATGCCACGGACGCGAAGACGAACGCCAACCGCGACGTGCGCAAGACGGACGCCACCGACGCCAAGACCGCCGACACGAAGAACGCCAAGGCCGACACCTCGACCGCGGCCAAGACCAACCAGGACAACCGCACCGCCACCGATGCCAAGACCGCCGACACCAAGACGTCCAAGGACGACACGTCCACCCGCGCCGGCAGCGACGACAAGAACCACCGCGACACCCGCACCACCAAGTCCTCCACGTCGAAGGACACCCCGGCCAAGGCAACCGGCGCGGGCGACACGAAGCCCGAGACCCCGTCCGGCGGCACCGCCGGGAAGTCGGCAAAGACCCCCGACGAGCCCCGCCCCTCCGGCGGCAGCGCCGGGAAGCCGGACCGCCCGGCGAAGACCGAGGGCACCGAGCCCGGCAGGACGGACGGCAAGCCCGACCGCGCGGACCGCAAGAAGCCCGCCCCGAAGCCCGGCGCCCCCGCCAAGGACCTGACCGACAAGGGCCTGGGCACCAAGTTCGCCGACGCGAAGAGCGCCACGGACACGGAGCGCGCCACGACCCCCGGCACCGCTGCCCGCCCGGCCACCCCGACACCGCCCGCAGCCCCGCCACCCGCCCCTGTGCCGGGCGGAGCGAAGACGCCGTTCACCGCGAAGCCCGAAAGCCCGGCCACCGCGCGCCCGGCAGAGAGGAAACCCATGACCACCCCGAAGCAGGCCCCCGGGACTCCGGCGGTCCCGCCGATGGCCCCGGCCGGCGGCTCGACCGCGGACCTGGCGAAGAAGCCACCCGCCCCCGCGGGCCGCGGCACCACAACCACGCCGCCCCGACCCGCCGTTCCGCCGCGGCCGGCCGTTCCGCCCCAGGCAGGCCCGCAGGACAAGCCCGCCGCCGTCCCCGTCACGGACGTCACGGTCGGCGCGGAGAGCGTCAGCTTCAAAGGCGCTCACGGACAGCCGCTCACCATGAGCCGCGGCGAGGTGCGCACGCTGCGGCAGTTCGAGCAGCGCATGAAGGAGAAGGCCCAGCTCTTGGGGCAGATCGCCGAGGACAGCAAGACCGCCACCGCGCACGCCGTCTCCCACGCCCTGCGCGCCCAGAAGCTCGCCGAGGACGCCAAGGACGTCAAGGGCGGTGCCGCCTTGGTCAACCGGCTGCGGCGCCTCGCCGAACAGGCCGCGGTCCTGCGCTACAAGGCCGAGGCCGCGCAGAAGAGCGCCACCCGCACGGCCGAGGCCGCCAAGGTGCTGGTCACCAACGTGCGGGTGCGTCACGGAGTGATCTACAAGGCCGTGGCCGACAGCCCGCTCACCACGCCCGCCGAACGCGCCTACTACCGCGACCAGCAGGGAGGCTGACATGCCCGCAGACCTGACCCACCGCGAACTGGTCCGCCAAGTGCGGGAACTGTCCCGGGAGTTGCGCCGCGACACCGCCGCGTTCCGGGCCCTGGCCAAGGCCCAGCAGCAGGAAGCCCAGGAGACCGGCCGGATCGCCGACCAGATCGCCGCCCTTCACGTCGACTCCGCCACGATCGCCGAGACCCGCGAGGTCGCGCGGATCATGCAGGGCCTCTCGCAGGCGGCGATCGCCTACGAGAGCGCGGCCGAGGAGGCGGGCCGCTCCGCCGCGGCGACCGAGACGCAGGCCCGCACCGACCACGACGGCATCCAGCAGGCCGTCGACTCCTCGCCCGTCCCCATGGCCGACCGCACCTGGTACACGCAGGAGTAGCAGCAATGACCACACCCGAAACCGCCCCCGCCGCAGCCCCGGTGGCGAAGGCCTCGCGCGAGAAGGCGTTCGCCGCCTGCGAGGTCGCCGCCCCGCTGGTGACCGCCGCCGTGATGCCGTTCCTCGACCCGCAGGCCGCCACCACCGTCTCCACCTTCCTGGCCGCGCCCGCGCTGGTCGCCGGCGCGAACTTCGCCGGCCTGCTGTCCGACCGGGTGTTGGACGACGTTCCGGGCGGGGACATCCTGCGGGCCCACCGCCGCCCGTTCTTCCTGTCCACGGTCGCGACCGCGACCGCCGCCGCGACCGCGACCCTCCAGGGCCTCCCGGGGATCGACGCCCTGCTCGCCGGGTGGATGACCGTGCCATCCCTCGCGGGTCTGGTGTCGGTCGCCTGGTGGGGTACCACCGGCTTCGTCGCCTTTGCCCTGCGCAGGGTCCTCGGCACCAGCCGCCCGGCCCCCGCCGCCCCCGCCGGGCAGGCGGACGGGCCCGCGCCGGAGACCCCGGTGGACAAGGTGCTGCTGCGCTGGCACGCCTTCATCTCCGGCGAGTTCGGTGCCTGCCCTGGCCAGCACCTCACGCTGCACGCGCACGGGCCCGCCGCGTGGGAGGGCGTCATCGAGGCCGAGCCCGGCCGGCAGGTCACCGTCAGCGCCTCCACCGTCTCCGGCGTCTACCGCATCCCCGCTGCGTGGATCACGATCACGCCCGGCCCGCACGACAGTGCCAAGCGCATCCTCGTGCGCTTGGTCGCCCCCGCCGAGCAGGACGGGCCGCAGTACGGCGAGCTGGAGGCCCAGTGGCTCCGACGCGTCGCCCGCAAGGGCGGCTGCATGCCCGGAACCCACCTCGAAGGCGCCGTAAACGACCCCGCCACCGGCGGCGTCGCCGCGTGGATCGTGGCGGACGAGGACACCGACGCCATCGCCGTGCCCGACCTCTACACGATCGCCGGCGCCCTGCGGACCACGCCGCTGCTGGTGTCGGTCGAGCGCACCGACGACCCGCGCCGGGCCATCCTGCGCAAGATGGACCGTTCCCCGCTGGAGGACGGCCGGCCCCTGCCCGATGCCGAGACCCTGCGCGCGAACAGGAACGGGTTCGTGCAGATCGGCACCGGCGTCTCGGGCAAGCCGAGCCGGATCCAGCTCTACGACGCCGAACTCGGTGCCCGTCACGTCGTGGTCGTCGGCGTCACCGGCTCCGGCAAGGGCGGCGTCCTGCAGATCCTCGGTCTGAGCTACCACGTCAACGGCGTGGCGATCATCTACGCCGACCCCAAGGGCAGCAGCAACCCGGACGTCGAGGACATGGCCGCCTACGCCGGCTGCGGACCCGACGGCGCCATGGGGGCCCTGCGCGTGGCCTACGCGATCTTCTGCCACCGGGTCGCCGAGTCGCGCGAGATGCGGGCCAAGAACTTCGAGCCCACCCCCGAACGGCCCTACGTCGTCACGATCCTCGACGAGATGGCCCAACTCCTCGGCGACAAGAGCCCCTACCAGGCCGAAGCCGCGTGGATCATCGCCGTCCTCGCCTCCCAGGGCCGCTCCCTCGGCATGCCCGTGGTGCTGTGCGGACAGATCCTCAACCTCGACCAGATGGGCTCCAACACCTCGATCCGGGACAACGTCTTCTACGGCGGCGCGCTGGTCCTCCTGCGCTCCGACAGCGCCCAGAAGAGCCGCGTGGACCTGCCCCCGACGTTCAACGGCATCGACCCCTCCCAGATCCCCGCCTACTGGAAGACCGGCACCGACAGCCTCATCTACGACCCGACCGTCCCCGAGAACGACCCCCGCCGCACCTTCGGCGTCGGCTACGTCGCCGGACCCGACGACCGCGCCGAAATGATGCGCGCCTGGCACCTCCCCACCGCCGCCGGCCTCTTCAACCCCGCCGACATCGCCACCCCCCGGGACTTCCCCGCCTGGGACAACCGCGACGCCATCGCCGCCGCCCCCGTCGGCCCCGCCGCCGAAGAAGCCACCGGCGCCAAGGGCGGCGACGGGTTCCGGGAGACGTGGACCATCTCCGAGACCGCCATCCCCCTGACCAAGGAACCCACCGCCCAAGAGAAGATCCTCGGCGCCCTCGACGAATGCCGCGAACCCCTGGGCCTGGAGGTCATGTACCTCCACCTCGACCAGATCGCCGGCATGACCGGCGTCACCCGCAAGACCGTCGAGAACACCCTCAGCCGCATGGCCAAGGACGGCACCGTCGTCCGCAACCCCGACGCCCCCGGCGAATACGGCCTGCCCCTCCCCGACGCCGCGGCGTAGACGCCGCCATCGGCGGACCTACCGGCCTCCGACCAGCCGCGCCGTCGCAGCCCACACCAGTCACCCCGGACGTCTGAAAGGTCGCCCATGGACGACGACTTCGACCTGTACGACTGCATCGACTACCCGACCCGCGAGGAGGAGAAGGCGGCAGAGATCGCCCTCGACGTCGCCGACGAGCGGCGCCGCATCGAGGAGGAACAGGCCAACCCCCGCCCCGGCCACACCGAGACGTGCGAAGGCTGCCACGGCACCGGCAGCGGCTACGAGGACGAAGTCTGGGACGACTACTCGTGGGATGTCGTCACCGTCCACCACGAGCACTGCCCGGAGTGCGGCAGTTGCGGCTACTACGACTGCGACGGCGCCTGTGAGTTCGCCCAGGACGCCGACCAGCACTGAACCCGGCCCGCCCGGCCGGCCGTGCCACCCGGACCACCGCCGCAGCCAGCGGCGGGGCCCGGGTGGTGCGGGGGACGGGCAGACCCGCTCCCGACACCACCGATGCCCTGGGAGGCACCGTGTCCGTGGGAGAGACCCCGATCACCGTCGTCGGCAACCTCACCGACGACCCCAAGCTCCAGTTCACCGCACAGGGCGTGGCCATGGCGCGCTTCACCATCGCCTCCACCCCTCGCGCCTACGACAAGGCCAGCGGGCAGTGGAAGGATGGCACCGCGCTGTTCCTGCGCGCCACCGCCTGGCGCGAGATGGCCGAGCACATCACCGAGTCCCTGACCAGGGGCATGCGCGTGGTCGTCACCGGCCGCCTGGTGCAGCACAACTGGCAGACGGAGCAGGGCGAGAACCGCTCCATGCTCGGCCTCGACGTCGACGAGGTCGGTCCCAGCCTGCGCTTCGCCATCGCCAAGGTCACCAAGGCCCAGCGCAACGGCGGCGCCCCGGCCGCACGGCCGGCCGACCAGTGGTCCACCGACGCCCCCGCCCCGGTCCCCGTCGCCACGGGTGGATGGGGCGGAGCCCCGGCCGACGGCCCCACCGAGCCGCCGTTCTAGCCGAACCGCGCCCCGAGCAGCACAAACCCCGCAGCAACCGTCGAATCCTGGCAGAGAAGCCGGCCGCTGCGGGGCCCATCCGACCCCTCATCAGAGATCAGAGGACCCCAGTATGTCCGGAAACACCGCCGATCCGCAGCCGCGCTGCGAGGCCGCCCACCTCGGCGACGAAAGCCCCTGCGAGGGCCCGCGCGACGCCGTGACCGTCCTCGACCGCCACGGCGACTCCGCCCAGGCCTGCGTCCACCACGGCACGCGCCTGTACGCCAGCCTCATCGACCCGCGCGTCCACCCCGGCACCGTCCCCGGCGCGGCCATCGACGTCTACAACCGCGCCCAGACCACCTCCGCGTTCGCCTGGCTCGACCACCACCAGCCCGAGAACGGAGGCGGCCGGTGACCGCCCTCGCCCTCGCGCTCGGCGCCCGTCCGGCCGCCGAGTGGCTGCCCCCGCGGCCGTGGAACGGCCTGACCGTGCTCGACGCCTACTGCAACATCGGCGGCGCTGGCATGGGCTTCTGGCTGGCCGGGTTCGACGTCGTCGGCGCCGACATCCTCGACCAGCCCCGCTACCCCTTCCCGTTCCTGCGCGCCGACGCGGTCGAGACCATCAGCGCCCTCGGCCGACGGTTCGACCTGATCAGCGCCGGACCGCCCTGCCAGTACGACTGCACCCTGACGGCGGGCACCAACGCCCACCGCCGCGACCGGTACGCGGACCTGCTCGAACCCACCCGCGACGCGGCGGAGTCCACCGGCCGCCCCTACGTCATCGAGCAGCCCCCCGGCCGCGCCTCCAAGCGCATGAGGATCGACCTCACGCTGTGCGGCGAGATGTTCGGCCTCAGGGTGCTCAGGCATCGCAACTTCGAGGCCGGCGGCGGACTCCGGCTCGACCAGCCCGCGCACATCCCGCACCGCGGCCTGACCATCGGCTACCGACACGGCCGCTACATCAGTCCCGACGAGGGCCGGTACTTCCAGGTCTACGGCAACGGCGGCGGCAAGGGCAGCGTCCCCGAGTGGCAGCAGGCCATGGGCATCCACTGGACCACCGACCGCCGGGAGATCGCCGAGGCCATCCCCCCGGCCTACACGGAGCTGATCGGCCAGCAGTCCACCGCCCGGATCTGCGCCGCGGCCGAGGCGGTCGCGGCATGACCGGCCGCACGCCGCCGCTCGGCGACAACGGCGGCCTGTGGCAGGCCGTGATGGCCGCTGCCGCGGGCCGCTGCCAGTGCCGCGGTACCTGCGGCACCAGCCACGCCAAGGACGGCGGTCGATGCAAGACCGTCCACGGCGGCTACGGCCCCCGTCACGGCACCGGCCCCGTCCGCCTGCTCGCCGCCGCGGCCGACCCGGCCGACCTGCTCCTGCCTGCGCACAAGGCCGCCGCTCTGCCGAAGACAGCGCTCGCCGCGTGGTGCCCGGCCTGCCACGACGCCACCCGCCGCAAGGCCGTCAAGGCCCGGCAGGCCGCCGCCCCGGCCGTCGAGCCGGACTCCCTGTTCTGACTCAGCCCTCCCGGGGCAGCGCTGCTGCCCCGGGCCCCGTTCCCGGAGGGAAGCATGAGCAGCACCCACCTCCAACTCGCCCTCTTCCTCGCCCGGTTCGGTCTGCCGGTCCTGCCGCTGCGCGAGGGCAAGCTCCCGATCGGCAACTGCCCGACCTGCAAGGACAATGCGTGCGGCGGCCGACCGAACATGAAGTCCCACGGCCCGTGCCGGTGCCCGGCCCCGTGCCACGCCTGGGCCGCCGCCACCACCGACCCCGCCGTCCTGACCAGCCCCGCCTGGGCCCCGGCCTGGCGCGAAGCCCAGGCGGTGGCCTACCACCCCGGCGGCGCCGGGCTCACCGTCCTCGACCTCGACAACGCCCACGCCGTCGCCTGGGCCCGCGCGACCATGCCCGCCACGCTCACCGTGCCCACCACCCGCGGCGAGCACTGGATCTACCGGGGCGTCATGACCTCGGCCAACGCCGTCCGGCCCGGCGTCGACATCAAGTCCAGTGCGGCGTACGCCCGCTGGCTCGGCGAAGGCACCGGGACCATGGCCCCGCTCCCCGAATCCGTGCGGGCCCTGGCCCGGAAGGAAGAGGCCACCCTCGCGCGGATCGGCGGCGGGGTGGCCTCTTCTTCCGCCACCGCCTGGGCCCGGAGCGTGGACAGCGGATGCCGCCACACCGACCGCTACCGCCACACCGGCCTGCAACGCGGCCTCGCCAAGGTCCGCGAGCACGAGGAGAGCGGCGCCGGCTCGCAGGCCTTCGGCGTCGCCCGCTTCCTCGCCGCCCAGCACAACCGGTGCCCCGGCCCCTGCGGCCTGGACACCCTCGCCCGGCGCATCATCGACGCCGCCGTCGCCGTCGGTGTCCCCCACGACTACGCCACCCGCGCCGTCACCAACGGCTTCACCGCCGCCGGCGCCCACCCGATCTGACCCGTCCGAGCACACCGAAGCGGGCCGCCCTCTCGCCAAAGACCGCGGCCCGCTCCCTTCCAGCCCACAGACCGGAGACCCCAGCATGACCGATCCCACCCCGCCCGTCACCACCACCGAGGACGGCGCCGCCCTGCTCGACGCCGTCGAGGCCCACCGCCGCCGCTTCAACGTCTTCCCCTCCGAGTCCGCCTACGTCGCCGTGACCCTGTGGGACGCCCACGCCCACCTCATGGACGCCTTCGAGGCCACCCCCCGCCTCGCCTTCCTCTCCCCCGAGCCCGGCAGCGGCAAGACCCGCGCGCTGGAGATCACGGAGACCCTGGTTCCCCGGCCGCTGACCACGGTCGACATCAGCCCGTCCGCGCTGTTCCGCTCCGTCTGCGACGAACAGGCCCGGCCCACCGTGCTCTTCGACGAGGTCGACACCGTCTTCGGCGCCGCAGCCAGCGGCAACGAGGACCTGCGCGGCCTCATCAACGCCGGATACCGCCGCACCGGCGGCGTCATCCGCAGCGTCCGCGACGGCGACAGCCACGTCGTCCAGAAGTTCCCCGTCTACGCCGCACTCGTCCTCGCCGGCCTCGGCGACCTGCCCGACACCATCATGAGCCGCTCCATCGTCATCCGGATGCGCCGCCGCGCCCCCAACGAGACCGTCGAACACTACCGGCAGCGCATCAACGAAGCCGAAGGCCACGCCCTGCGCGACCGCCTCGCCGCGTGGGCCGACACCGTCCGCGAACAGCTCACCGGCGCGTGGCCCGAGATGCCCGAGGGCGTCACCGACCGGCCCGCCGACGTCTGGGAACCCCTGCTCGCCGTCGCCGACGCCGCCGGCGGGCACTGGCCCGAGCGCGCCCGTACCGCCTGCCTCGAACTCGTCAACGCCGCCAAGGACACCGACAAGGGCTCCGTCGGCGTGCGCCTGCTCGCCGACCTGCGCGACGTCTTCGCCGGCGCCGAGCGGCTCACCAGCGCCACCATCATCGAACGCCTCACCGGCATGGACGACGCCCCGTGGGCCGACCTCGACGGCCGCCCGCTCAACACCCGCTCCCTCTCCCGCATGCTCGGCGACTACGTCACCGCCACCAACCAGCCCATCCGCCCCCGCAACATCAAGATCGGGACCGCCGTCGCCAAGGGCTACTACGCCACCGACCTCGCCGACGCCTGGACGCGCTACTGCGCCCCCATCCCCGAAACCCCCGCTACCAGCGCTACTCCCGCTACCGCCCAGGTCAGGGCCCTTTTCCCGGTAGCGGGAGAGGTAGCGGTAGCGGTAGCGGCTACCGACCCGGCCCCCGCCACCGAAACCGCCGCCGACCTCAGCACCGTCGGCTGACCCGCCCTATCCGCTACCGCTACCACATCCGCTACCCCGGCACCTGCTCTGACCTGCGCGGTAGCGGGGTAGCGGCGGTAGCGGCACCCCAGGACACAAAGGGGCGGAGCCACCCGGCTCCGCCCCTTCTGCTGCTTCGAACCCCGGGAGCCACCCAATGGCCACCGCCATCCCCGAAGCCCTGACCGTGCCCGAGGTCATGGCCGCACTCCGGATGAGCCGCAGCAAGGTCTACGACCTCATCCGCGCCAAGACGCTCGTCAGCTTCACCGAAGGCCGCTGCCGACGGATCGCCGTCGACAGCCTCGCCGACTACATCCGCACCAAGACCGAGGAGAACCGTCCCTGATGGCCCGAAAGAACCCGAACGGCGCCGGCAGCATCTGGCAGCGCAAGGACGGCCGTTACGAGGGGCGCGTGTACGTGCCGCAGCCGGACGGCACCCGCAAGCGCAAGACTGTCTACGGCGACACCTGGGACGAGTGCGACGCCAAACGCCAGGAGTTGGTGAAGCGCGCCCGGGACGGCGTACCCACCCCGACGCGCTCGCAGAAGCTCTCGGAGTGGCTCCCCTACTGGCTGGAGGAGTTCATCCGGCCGCAGCGGAAGAAAACGACGTACGCCAAGTACGAGACCCACGTGCGGCGTTACTTGGTCCCGCACATCGGGACCAAGCGCCTGGAATCGCTGAGCGTCCCCGACGTGCGCCGCCTCGTCAGCGCCGTGGCGCGGGAGACATCCGCTGCCACGGCGAAGGAGTCGCACCGCGTGTTGCGCACGGCTCTGACGGCGGCCTGCCGCGAGGAACTGATCACCCGAAACGTGGCCACCCTGGTCCCGGCCCCGCGCGTGGAGGTACGCGAGATGAAGACGTGGACGCTGGACGAGACGATCACCTTCCTGGAAGCGGCGCGCCCGGACCCGCTGTACACCGCGTTCGTACTGGCCATCACGCTCGGCCTCCGGCGCGGCGAGATCCTGGGTCTGCGCTGGAGCGACATCGACCTGGACGGCCGCAAGCTCACCGTTCGAACCCAGCTTCAGCGGGTGCAGAAAGAGCTGTACGCCGACAGCACGAAGAACCGCCGGACGCGGGCGATCCCGCTGCCGGCGATGTGCATCGCTCCACTGCGCTGGCGACGGTTCCAGCAGACGAAGCAGCGGGAGGACGCCGGCCGGGAGTGGGAGGACACCGGGTACGTGTTCACCACGCGAACCGGTCGGCCGGTCGAGCCCCGGAACCTCAGCCGGTCCTTCGAGCGGGTCGGAGCTGACGCCGGTCTGCCGCGCATCCGCCTGCACGACACGCGGCACGGCTGCGCGACGATCCTGTTCGCGGCCGGCGTCGCGCCGCGGGTGGTGATGGAGATCCTCGGGCACTCGCAGATCGCCGTCACCATGAACGTCTACACGCACGTGTCGGAGGAGACCCGGCGGGAGGCTCTCGGCCACATGGACCGCTTGCTCAAGAGGCGCCGCAAGACCGACTGATATTAGTGGTTGCCGTCAATCAGTGCAGTCAAAAGGCCCGCAGCATGATCGCTGCGGGCCTTTTGTGCTGGTGGGCGCGGACGGTTTCGAACCGCCGACATCTGCTTTGTAAGAGCAGCGCTCTACCACTGAGCTACGCGCCCCCCGTCGCGGCCCGGTGGGGGCACGACGACTGCCTAGGGTACCTGGTCGTCGGGGGTGGTGTGGTGCGGGTGGGCGGGGAGTGGGGTGGGTGGGGGTGCCGGTGGGGTGGGGTGATCGGGGACAATGGCGGGCGGATCAGCGGTCGGAGCAGGGAGCGCGCAGTGTCGGTGGGACGGCGTCGGGCGGGGAGCGGGCTGGCCGAGGCGCTGGTGCTGCCGGTGGTGCTGGCCGGCGCGCTGGGCGCGGTCGGGCTGGCGTCGGCCGGCGGTGGCGGCGGCTGGTGGGGGCGGCGCGGTGGCGACGGCGTGCGGGCGGACGCCCGCGCGGCGCGGGACGCCGCGCAGGAGGCGTTCTACGAGCTGGACTCGACGCAGCGCGAGGTGCAGCTGGCGGTGGAGACCGTCCGGGCCGCCGGGAACGCCGCGACCTCGCAGCGAACGCAGGCGGACTTCGACGCGATCTCCGGCCGGGTCGACCAGGTCACCGTGAACTACCTGGCCGCGCTGGACGCGTACGACCTGGACGACGAGACGCTGGACGCCGGCGCGGCGGCCCGGGCCCGGCGCGTCCTGGAGGACGTGCGGGGCCAGCTGGGCTCCGCGCGGGCCGAGCTGAACGACTTCCTGCAGCGTCTCCAGCCGGTGCTCCAGCACGCCGAGCAGCAGTTGATGCGGGTCACCCCGGCGGTCGAGCAGGCGAAGCGCGCGCTGCTCGCGGCGAGCAACGCGCTGGACGCCGCACGCGCCGCGGGCCTGCGGGCGGACGACCTGGCGGCCCGGCTGGCCGAGCTGGCACCGGAACTGGGCCGGCTGAACGAGGGCGCCGCCCGGCACGGCGTGGCGGCGACGCTGCAGCGGGCGGAGACCGTCGCGCAGCAGGCGGGGGCGATCACGGCCGACGCCGTGCAGCTGCCCGAGCGCGCGCGGGAGATCGACCGCCGGCTGTCCAGCCTGCGGACCCGTGTCCAGGCGCTGGAGACCAAGGCCGAGACGGTCGGGCCCGCGCTGAGCGAGCTGCGCCGCCGGTTCAGCACGGCCTGCTGGCAGGACCTGCAGCGGGTGCCGGAGCAGGTGGCGGAGGCCGGCCGGTCGGCGGAGGGGAAGCTGGCGGAGGCGGCGCGGGCGCGCGACGAGCAGCGCTGGGCGGACGCGACCGGCGCGATCGGTACGGTGCGCGCCCTGCTGGACACCGCGGACGGCTCGGTCGCCGCGGTCAACGAGCGGCTGCGGCAGCTGAACGAGGTGCAGCACGACCCGAGCCGGGAGGTCGAGCGGGCCCGCTTCGCCGTCCGGGACGCGCAGCGGCTCGCGATGGCCGGCCGGCACGCGCCGGACCCGCGGCACGCCGCGCCGCTGGACGAGGCGGTCGCGCGGATCGACCGGGCGCTCGCGACGCTGGAGGAGGGCGGCCGGCACCCGGACTACTGGCTCTTCCTGACCGAACTGGCGGCGGCCCGGGACACCGCGGCCCGGGTGATCGAGCTGATCCGCGGCGACCTCGGCTCCCATCGCTGATCCGCGGCGACCAGGGATCACGCCGCCGAGCCGCGGCGGCCTCGGATCCACCGCTGAGCCGCGGCGGCCTCGGATCGCACCGCCGAGCCACCCGACCGGCCCGCTCGTCGGTACCCTGCGGGTATGCCACGCTACGACTTCCGCTGCCGCTCCTGCGGCGCCACGTTCGAACTGCGCCGCACGATGGCGCAGGCCAACGACCCCGCCGTCTGCCCGCAGGGCCACGAGGACACCGTGAAGCTGCTGTCCGCCGTCGCCGTCACGGGCGGCGCCGGCAGCAGCGCACCGCAGTCCGCCCCCTCCGGCGGGGGCGGCTGCTGCGGCGGGGGTTGCTGCGGCTGAACACCCCGCCGGACACCCCGCCGGACACCCCGCCGAACAGCCCGCCGGACATCCCGCCGAACAGCCCGCCGAACGCCCCACTGAGCGCCCCCTAAAGAGCTCCCCGCACCCCCGCCAGGAACCGACGGACGATCTCCTCCCCCGCCGCCACCCCCGTCTCCGCCAGGGCGGTGACGCCGGGGGCCGTCCAGCCGCGGTCGGCGAGTTCGCCGTGCCCGGGGCGCCAGGCGGCGTCGGCGGCGAGCAGCAGGTCGGCGTCGAGCAGGGAGTCCCCGGCGGCGAGGACGGTGCCGGCGCCGGTGCGCCGGACCACCTCGGCCAGGGCGGCGCTCTTCGTCAGCCCCGCCGGGACGGCGTACACCTTGCGTCCCTGGAGCGAGACGGTCCAGCCGCGTTCGGCGCACCAGCCGGCCAGGTCGTCGAGCCAGCCCGCCGGCATCCGCGCCCGCTCGACGACGCAGTAGACGAACGACCCGTCGGCGACGCGCCGCCGGTGGACCCACTCCTGGTCGGCCCCCAGCGCCAGGCGGTCGACGACCTCGGCGAGCGGCGCCGAGGCGGCGGCGACCCGGCCGGTGATCTCCGCCCGCCAGTCGCCGTCCGGCACGCCGTCGACGAGCAGTTGCCCGCCGTTGGCGCAGATCGCGTACCCGGGGGTCCAACCCTGCTGCGGGCCCGGCAGGTTGACCCGTTCGTACTGCTCGACGGTCCGGGTGGTCGCCGGGACGAACCAGGCCTCCCGGGCGAGTTCGGCGAGCAGCGCCGCGGCCCGTTCGGTGACGAATGAGTGCGCCCTGCCCTCGTACACCTCGACCGACAGCAGCCGCGGGGCGTGCCGGTCGGGGGCGGTCAGGGCGAGGGCCTGGTTCGAGTAGACGAGGGTGCGGTCGAGGTCGCTGACGACCAGCGAGGAGAGTCGGGCGTGCATCAGGCCTCCCCCACAACGGCCGTACCGGAAGCCCCGGTTGCTCCCCGACTGTAGCGCGGGTGGATGAGGCCGACGCACGTGTACGGCAAGTCGTCGACCTCCTCCACCGGTACCCCGCGCTGCGCGGCGAGCAGCCGCACGTGGTCGAGGTCGGCGCCGGCGCCGCGCCGGGCGAGCACCCGCCAGGGGACGCGGCGCAGCAGCACCCGGGTGGTCTCGCCGACGCCGGGCTTGACGAGGTTCACGCTGCCGATGCCGTACTCCGCGGCGATCCGCTCGACGGCGGCCCAGCCGGCCCAGTCGGGCGTGCGGTCGGGGTCGGTGGCGAGCCGGCCGGCGGCGAGCGCGACCTCGTCCCGGACGGCCGCGAAGTGGCCGGCCACGGTGTCGAGGAAGGCGGCGGAGACGTCCCCGTCGGCCAGCTCGGTGTAGTGCTTGGCGCCGTGGAAGTCGTCCGGGCCGATCAGGTCGCCGCGCAGGACGGTGCGCGAAACCAGCCCGGACACCGTGGAGTTGAGGCAGGCGGAGGGGATCAGGAAGTCGTCCCGGGTGCCGTAGGTGCGCACGCAGCGGCCGGGGTCGGCGAGCACGGCGAGGCCGGGGTCGAAGGAGGTGCCGGCCAGGGCGGCGGCGAGTTCGCGGGTGATCGCGCCCTTGCCCGTCCAGCCGTCGACGAACACGACGCCGGAGGCGTGGTGGTGGGCCGCGAGGTAGCGCAGCGCGACGGGGTCGAGGCCGCGGCCGCGGACGATCGAGACGGCGTAGTGCGGCGCGTCGAACCCGTGCGCGAAGGCGAGCCAGCGGCGCACCAGGATGCCGACGGGCGTCCCGGCCCGCGCCAGCGACGCGAGCACCAGACCCCGGCCGCGCTCGCGCAGCAGCGTCTCGGCGACGGTACCGACGGCGACGGCCATGCGGCGGGCGGAGGCGCGCAGCGCCTGGTGGTACAGCTCCTGGTACTCGGGGCTCGGCCGGTACTCGACCGGGAGCGACTCTGCGTAGTGAGCACCGCCGTGCTGGACGGCCTCCTCGCGCTCCTCGGTGGGGGCTTCGAGCGGGACGCCGGAGAGGTCCTTGAGCAGCCAGGCGACTTCGTCGGGGCGGTAGGAGGAGAACCCCGGCCCCCTCAACGGCTGCGGGAAGGCCAACGGCTGCGGGAACGCCAGCGGCTCCGGGAAGGCCAGCGGCTCCGGGAAGGCCGACGGCTCCGGGAACGGGAGTGACGGATGCACGGGAGCCTCCGGTCGATACGACGGCAGCACCGCGAGCACCACCCGGTCGGCGACCTGCCGCAGCTGCGTGAGCAGCGCGCGCTCGCCCTCGGCCAGCGCGGCCGTGTCGGCGACGTCGTCGACGACCAGCACGACGGCGTCGAAGCGGCGGTCGGGGTCGGCGCCCGGGGCGACGTTGTAGGCGTAGCGCTCGCGCGGGGCGTCGTCCTGCGGGTCGTCGTGGGCGGGGAAGGCGAGGCGGGTGCGGATGGCGTAGCCGGGGTCGTCGACGGCGAGGACGGGCGAGCGGGTCGTGGTCGAGTACCGCACGCGATCCCCTCCCAGCCGGTCGGCGAGGGCACCGGCCAGCCGCAGCGGCGCGTACATCAGCTCCTCGAAGCCCAACACCAGGATCCGGTCAGGGAGTTCGCCGACGAGACCGCCACCACCACCGTCACCGTCACCGTCCCCGAGACCACCACCGAGACTGCCCCCGAGACCACCACCGAGGGCGTCGGCCAGCCGCCCGGCCAGGCGGGGCAGGGCGGCGTCGAGGCGGGCGCGGTCCGCGGGGGTGAAGCCGTGCCGCCCGCCGTCCGGGAGGGCGGTCGGCCAGTCGAGGGGGACGCGGACGAGCGGGGCGGGCGCGGCGGCGGGCGGGAGTTCAGGCGCCGGACCGACGTCGGCTATCAGGCGTTCGGCGCGGTCGAGTATGTCCCCGGGCAGCCGGACGGCGCCGCTGGCGGTGGCCACCAGGTCCAGGCGGACGCCGAGTTCGGCGGCGAAGTCGGCGAGCCGGCGGCGGTCCGCCTCGGTGCGCAGGTCGACCAGCGCGACGAGGACGTAGTGGGAGCGCGGATGGCGCGCGTGCAGTTCGCGGATGGTGTTGAGGACGGTCGTGCCGGTCGAGAGCTCGTCGTCGACGAGCACCAGGGGACCGTCACCGGCGAGGAATCGGGGGTCGGCCGGGAGCAGCAGGTGCGCGGTCGCGTGCGAGTGCTCCTCCGCGAAGCCGCCGAGCGGTCGCACGCCGGGCACGGGGCGCCGGGTGGAGTGGAGGCAGGGCGCGTCGAGCCCGTCGGCGACGCTGTGGCCGAGCGCCGTCGCGGTCTCCGCGTACCCGAGGACGACGGCGCGTGCGGCAGCCTCGGCGCCGAGCAGCGCGCGGACCCGCAGGCCGAGGTCGAGTCCGGCGCCGTGGACGACGGAGGGGCGCTGCGGCACGTGCTTGCCGAGCACGGTGGAGACCAGCAGGTGGGCGCGTTTGCGGTTCTCGCGGAGGGCGAGGCCGACGAGGTCGGGGAGGTGGTCGGAGCCGACCAGGCCGACCCCGGCCCGCTCGGCGACCCAACGGCCGGTCCACGTTCGCTGTGCTGTCACTGCGGTCCCGCTTCCACTGGTACGACTGGTACGACGGCATGTTCTTCGCGAGTCCACGAGGCGCTCACCCGTCCAAGGTGCTCACCAGCAACTCCGCGAAGCCCACGTCCTCCCGCGCCACGCCGAACACCTCGGCGCGCAGCAGCACCCGCTCCGCCCAGGTCCGGTGCGGCCGGGCCTCGTTCATCTTGTTGGTGTACGCCGAACGCAGCACCCCGCCGCCGCCGCGCTCCTGCCGGAGGACGTCCTGGGCGTCGCAGTACTCCTCGTGCGTGACGACGGAGAGCGCGTGCACCGCGGGCACGTGGCTGGGGTGGATGCAGGTCTTGCCCAACAGTCCGTTGGCGCGGTCGAGTTGGATCTCCCGGATCAGCCCGTCCAGGTCGTGCTCGATGATCCGCCGCCGGACCCCCTCGCCCGCGCCGGACCCCTGGCGCGGGCCGGACGTGAACGACGTGAACGGGGTGCGCCGCAACTGCGGGCGGAACATCCGCTCCTGGTGCGGGAAGTACTCCCAGACCGGGCCCGTGATCGTGTGCCCGGTGCCGTCCGCCCGCCCGAGGACGTTGACGACGTCGCCGATCACCCCGGCCACCAGCGCGACGTCGTACGCGGTGAGGTCGGGCGAGCGCCGCAGGCCGTACGCGGAGCAGAGGTCGGTGACGCCGAGACGGACGGCGAGCACGCGGTCGCGGTGCTCGGCGAGGAGGCGGGCGATGCCGAACAGCTGGGTGCGCCGGGTCTCCAGGTGGGCCAGCTCGGGCGACTCCAGGACGGGCATCGCGAACAGCCGCCGCCCGCAGGCGTGCTCGGCCTCGGCGAGCGCGGCCAGGTACGCACCGCCGGCGTGCTCGGTGAACTTGGGCAGGACGAAGCCGCTGAGCAGTCCGACGGCGGCGCCGAGCCGCCGGGTGAGATCGACGATCTGGGAGGGGGTGCGAACTCTGATGAAGAGGAGGGGATGGGACTGTGCGCAGTCGGTGAAATCCCTGACCAGGTCACCCAACTGCTCGACGAGGTTGCGTTCCCCCGCGTCCACCTCGTGGTCGGCGATGGCGTCCTCCAGGCAGAGGACCATCGAGACCACCCCCCGAGCAGCCTGTTTGCGGATGTCGGCGGCCAGGGCGGGCCGCGTCGCGGGGCTGTAGAGGGTCCCGCCGAGGGCGGTGGCGAGCAGCGCCGGGTCGCCGTCGGCGGAGAACGGCCGGGGCGGTTCGAGGAAGAGCCGGCCGCGTACGTCGTCGGCGAGGTGGCCGAAATGGCGCAAGGTGCTCTCCTCAGGGGTTTCGACGCCCGCCGGCACGTTTCCGGGGTGCGAAGCGGCGCGCGGCGGCGCGGGACGACACGAGAGTTAACCGGTCCGCCCGTCGCGGTGGTTCCCGATCACCCGTCCGTGTGCACCGCCGGTACCGTCCCGTCCGGGGCGCCCGGTGCGCCCGGCCGTCGGACGCACCGCGCGCCGGGGGGCGACTTCCGGCCGAAGACGACCGGTCCCGCACCCTGCTCCGCACGGCCACCGGAAGGCTATCGTCCACTTGACCCGGCCCAGATCGCACCAGGGAGCGGGCGGCCAAACGCAAGGCTTGGCAAAATCCGGCGCGATCCCGGCTGCTTCGGTCACGTTGTCCGAAGGGGTGGCGAACAGGCAGGATGGTCGGCTATGACGCACGTGATGGCCAAGGGCGCCAACATCGCACTGCCGGCGGCGGCGGTCCGCGCCGTGCTGCGCTGGAGCGCCACGCCCGGTGCGCCGGACGTGGACGCGTCCGCGCTGCTGCTCGGCACCGACGGCAGGGTCCGTTCGGATGCCGACTTCGTCTTCTACAACCAGCCGCGGCACCCCTCCGGCCTGGTGCGCCACCTGCCCAAGCAGCGGACCCCGGACGGCACCGAGATCACCGACACCGTCGAGGTCGAACTCGCCAAGCTGACCGCCGACGTCGACCGGGTGGTGCTGGCGGGCTCCTCCGAGGGCGGCGCCTTCGGCACGGTGACCGGGCTGCGCGTGCTGCTCTTCGACGCCTCGACCGGCGAGAGCGGGCCCCCGATCGCCGAGTTCGCGATCACCGACGCCGACACCGTCACCGCGCTGGTCGTGGGCGAGCTGTACCGGCGCTCGGGCACCTGGAAGTTCCGGGCGGTCGGCCAGGGCTACAGCGCCGGGCTGATCGGGCTGGCGACCGACTTCGGCATCACCGTCGACGACGAGGCCGAGCAGGCGGTCCAGCAGGCCGCCGCCGCACCGGCCGGCCCGCCGCCCGCCGCCGGCCACGCCGTCGACCCGCGCAGCACCCCGCTGCCGACGTCCGGCCCGGCGGCCGCCCGGCCCGAGCCCGGCACCTTCACGCTGGCCCCGGCCGTCCCGGCATCCGCCGCCGCGGCCACCCCGCCCCCACCCGCCACGGCACCGACGGCCGGCCCCGCCGCGCCCCCGCCGCCGCCGGCGAACCCGCCCACGATGACCCCGCCGCCCGGCTCGCCGGCGCCGAACACACCCCCGCCGATGCCACCCACGCACCCCGCCCCGCAGCCCGGCACCGGTTACGGCTACCCGCCGCCCCCGCAGCCCGGCACGGGATACGGCTACCCGCCGCCGCCCGGACACGCCTCCCAGCAGCAGCCCGCCCAGGGCTACGGCTACCCGCCGCCCCAGCCCGGCACCGGGTACGGCTACCCGCCGCAGGCACCGGTCCCGCACCAGCAGCACCCCGGCGGCTACGGCTACCCGCCCCAGGCCCAGCCGCCCCGGCAACCCCAGCCGCCGGCCGCGCCGACGACCCAGAACCAGCCCCCGGCCGAGGAGTTCGCGCTGCCCCCGCAGGGCCCGCAGTTCCAGCCCCGCTGAGCGAAACCCCGCCGAGCGAAACCCGCACAGCGAAGCCCGCACAGCAAAGCCCCGCCGAGCGAACCCCCACCCAGCGAAGCCCGCACAACGAAGCCCCGCCGAGCCCGCAGAATGCCCGGCGGGGCCGTCACGGCCGTCACGGCCGCCCCCGCTCAGTCGCCCTGGTTCTTGTACCCGCGCTGCCACTGCATCCCGAACCCGTACAGCCGGTCGATGTCCGCCTGGAACCCGTTGACGTACCGCACCTCGCGGCGCACCGTCAGCTGGTTGTCCCCCGCGTTCTCGATCAGCACCACCGCGCAGGACCGCGCCGCCCGGGTCCGCTCCTCCAGCTTGATCTCGATCCGCGGCCCGGTCTGCGGCACGATCGTCACCACCGCGTGGGACTGCTCGAAGGCCGGGGTCCCGTCGTAGATGTAGACGAAGATGAGCAGCCGCTTGAACTTGTCCTTCTTCTCCAGGTTCACGTACATCGTCTCGCCCGACGGCGCCCCGTACTGGTCGTCGCCGCTGAGCTTGATGTACGGCGGGTCCCGCAGGTCGCCGAAGAAGTTGCCGAGCGGCTGCACCACGCCCCGGGTGCCGTCGGTGAGTTCGTACATGCACGCCAGGTCGAGGTCGACGTTGACCTGTTCGTTCACCTGGGACGCCGGCTCCACCGGGCTGAAGATGCGCGGGCTGAAGAAGCGCTTGAGCGTCTCCCGCCCGCTGGGGCGGCCGGCGCTGGAGCGCATGGTCCAGTGCAGGTTGACGTAGAGGTAGCCGGTGGTGGCCGCGGCGCCGGTGATCGCGTGCTGCGGGGCCGACTTGGTGAGGGTGACCTTGTGCTGGCCGCCCGGGTTGTCGAAGGTGTAGCTCCGGTCGCCGCGCAGGTACTCCCAGATCGAGACCATCCAGTCCTCCCCCTGCTCCCGCCAGGCGATCTGACGGTGCGCCGCTCCATGATCGGGCATCGGCCCGGCCGTCGGATACCCCGACCTCCTCCTCCCCTACCCGATCCGGCCGCCCCGCGTTCACCGAAGTCCGCGGAAGGGCCGATTGGCGGGAGGAAGCCGCCCTCCCGTAACATGCCGCCCCTTCGGACGCGATATCGTCTAGCCGCACAGGTGTCCCGTCCGCCCCTGCGCGGGCGCGGTGGGCACACCGTGCGGCGACGAACGAGACGGACGGCCCGTCAGGCCCGGTCCGTAAGACCGGACCTGACCGCCCGTACCGCTCAGCCCCGCTCGCCCGTGAAACTGTCCCCTGCGGAAACCCGAGGCCCGACCCGCAATGAACCTGACCTCCATACAGCTGGTCTGGACCGTCGTCGGCGGCGCAGCCCTGCTGTTCGTCGCCATCCTCATGGCGACGCTGCGATTCAAGAACGCGAAGAAGGACGAGTCCGGCGACTCGTGGGAGCGCAGCGAGGAGCGGCGCCGCCGCAAGGAGATGATCTACGGGATCTCCTCCTACACGCTGCTGTTCTGCTGCGCCGGCGTCGCGGCCGCGCTGTCCTTCCACGGCCTGGTGGGCTTCGGCAAGGAGAACCTGGGCCTGTCGAACGGCTGGGAGTACCTCGTCCCGTTCGGCCTGGACGGCGCCGCGATGTTCTGCTCGGTGCTCGCCGTCCGCGAGGCCAGCCACGGTGACGCGGCGCTCGGCTCGCGCCTGCTGGTCTGGGTCTTCGCGATCGCCTCGGCCTGGTTCAACTGGGTGCACGCGCCGCGCGGCCTCGGTCACGCCGGCGCCCCGCAGTTCTTCTCCGGCATGTCGATCTCGGCGGCCATCCTGTTCGACCGGGCGCTGAAGCAGACCCGCAAGGCCGCGCTGCGCGAGCAGGGCCTGGTGCCGCGCCCGCTGCCGCAGATCCGGATCGTGCGCTGGCTGCGCGCCCCGCGCGAGACGTACGCGGCGTGGTCCCTGATGCTGCTGGAGAACGTCCGCAGCCTGGACGAGGCGGTCGAGGAGGTGCGCGAGGAGCGCCAGGCGAAGCAGGACGCCAAGGTGCGCGCCCGCACCGCCGACCGCCGCGAGCGGGCCGAGCTGAAGGCGCTCTCCCGGCGCCAGGGCGGCGTGCTGTCGCGGACCCGCGGCGGCCGCAACCTGCCCGCGCTCACGGCGGCCGGCGACGGCCCGACCGCTACGGAGCCTGCCCTAGCCGCCGGGTCGGACACCGCCTCCCCCGCCTCCACGGGCTCCCTGTTCGAGCCCTCCTCGCGCAGCGCCCTGGACTCCGGCCGCACCCCGCGTGCCGCCGTCGGCTCGTCCTCCTACTCGTCGCCGACGACCTACTCGTCGTCGTCCTCGTCCTACTCGTCCTCGTCGTCCTCCTCCGCGTACTCGTCCTCGTCCTCCTCGTCGTCCGCCCTCGACGCGTCGGGCTCCGCCCGCCGCAGCTCGGCGATCGACCTCACGGCCGACGACGACACGCTGTCGATGCCGAAGCTGGACTCCCTGGAGCGCAAGCTGCGCGCCATCGAGCAGCAGCTGGGCTGAGCCGAGCTGGGCTAAGCACCCGCGCACGACACGCGAAACGGCCGCCCCCGGATTCCCGGGAGGCGGCCGTTTTCGCGTACAACGGGCGGAGCGGACGGGCTACTTGTCCGCGCCCACCAGCTCGTTCTCCTCGCCCGCACCGTCGCCCTCGCGCCGGTTGCGCAGGATCGACGAGCCGAGCGCGAGCCCGATGAAGGCGACACCGATCAGGCCGGTGACGATCTCCGGGATGTGGAACCTGATGCCGACCAGCAGGATGCCGGCCAGCGCGCCGATCGCGTAGTGCGCGCCGTGCTCCAGGTAGACGTAGTCGTCCAGGGTGCCCTTGCGGACCAGGAAGACGGTCAGCGAGCGGATGTACATCGCGCCGATGCCGAGGCCCAGCGTGATCATGAAGATGTCGTTGGAGATGGCGAACGCGCCGACCACGCCGTCGAAGGAGAACGAGGCGTCCAGGACCTCCAGGTAGAGGAAGAGGAAGAACGCGGCCTTGCCGCCCACCTGGATCAGCGACTTGCCCGCCTTCTCGTCCTCCTCCTCGCGCTCGGCCTCGGCCTCCAGGCCCGACTCGAAGATCGACGAGAGTCCGCCGACCACGAGGTAGGTGATGAGGCCGAGGACGCCGGCGAGCAGGACGGTCTCGGCGTGCTCGGCCGCGAAGAAGCGGGCCGAGAGCACGAGCGCGACCAGCGCGACGACCGAGGACAGGGCGTCCAGCTTGCCGACCTTCTCCAGCGGGCGCTCGATCCAGGACAGCCAGTTGTGCTCCTTCTCCTCGAACACGAAGTCCAGGAAGATCATGAGCAGGAAGACGCCGCCGAAGGCCGCGATGGCCGGGTTGGCCGCCGCCAGGTACTGGCCGTAGGTGAGGCCGTCGTGCGTCTTGTCGGAGTGCAGCGCGAGGTCGACGACCGTCGCGGGGTTGAGCTTCGCGGTGAGGCCGACGACCAGCAGCGGGAAGACCAGGCGCATGCCGAAGACGGCGATCAGGACGCCGACGGTCAGGAAGATCTTCTGCCAGTACGGGTTCATCCGCTTCAACACGGTGGCGTTGACCACCGCGTTGTCGAACGACAGGGAGATCTCCAGGATCGAGAGGATCAGCACGATGCCGAACCCCTTGGCCCCCCAGAAGAGACCGGCCGCGGCCAGGCCGACGGCGGTGATCGCGAACGACCAGCCGAAAGTGCGGAGGAACACGGGACTTGGTTACCTTTCGGGATGTTTCGGGCGTGCCCAGGTGCGGCCTCGTCCCGAGACGCCCCGACCGGGCGCCGCCCGGTCAGGTCACCTCCGCACTGCCCTCCGTCGTCATGACGGTTTCGTGATCATGGAATGGATGCGCTTGGTCCGTCCTCCGCTGCCACCGACCCCCTACTGGACGTTGACGCCGAAGTCGAGGGCGATGCCGCGCAGGCCGGAGGCGTAACCCTGGCCCACCGCGCGGAACTTCCACTCGCCCGCGTACCGGTACAGCTCGCCGAAGATCATCGCGGTCTCGCTGGACGCGTCCTCGGAGAGGTCGTAGCGGGCGATCTCCCGGCCGTCCACGGAGTCGACGACCCGGATGAACGCGTTGCGCACCTGGCCGAAGTTCTGCAGCCGCGCCTCGGCCTCGTAGATCGAGACCGCGAAGACGACCTTGTCGGCCTGGGCCGGGACCAGTTCCAGGTTGACGAGGACCACCTCGTCGTCGCCGGAGTCGTCGCCACCGGTGAGGTTGTCACCCTGGTGTTCGACGGAGCCCTCCGGGCTCCTGAGGTTGTTGTAGAAGACGAAGTACTCGTCCCCCAGCACCCGGCCCCCACCGCAGATCAGCGCGCTCGCGTCGAGGTCGAACGGTGCGCCGGTGGTGGAGCGGGCGGACCAGCCGAGTCCGATCTGCACCTGCGTCAGATTGGGCGCGGCCTTGCTGAGCGAGACGTTCCCGCCCTTGGCGAGTGTGACGACCATGGCTGTTCTTCCTCCCTTGCCTTCTCCCGGGGCGCGTTGTTCGGCGCGACGTTCCAGGTTTAGTCGCCCGAGGCCCCGGCCGGCCCCCTTGAGCCGCCTGAACTTCCTGAACTCACATCCTCGCAGCGCCCGCGGACAGCACGAAGCCGGGGCGGCCGAGGACCCTCGGGTCCGCGGCCGCCCCGGCCGGGTGACGCGGTGTCGGGGCGCCGCACGCCCCGTCGGACGAACGGCGGATCAGACGTTGACGCCGAAGTCCTGGGCGATGCCGCGCAGGCCGGAGGCGTAACCCTGGCCGATGGCGCGGAACTTCCACTCGCCGCCGGCCCGGTACAGCTCGCCGAAGACCATCGCGGTCTCGGTCGAGGCGTCCTCGGAGAGGTCGTAGCGGGCGAGTTCCTTGTTGTCGGCCTGGTTGACGACCCGGATGAACGCGTTGCGCACCTGGCCGAAGCTCTGCGAGCGGGTCTCGGCGTCGTAGATCGAGACCGGGAAGACGATCTTCTGGACGTCGGCCGGGACGGTGCTCAGGTTGACCTTGATCGCCTCGTCGTCGCCCTCGCCCTCGCCCGTGCGGTTGTCGCCGGTGTGCTCGACCGAGCCGTCCGGGCTGCGCAGGTTGTTGAAGAAGACGAAGTTGCCGTCGCCGGACACCTTGCCGAGGTCGTTGCAGAGCAGGGCGCTGGCGTCCAGGTCGAAGTCCGTGCCGGTGGTGGTCCGGACGTCCCAGCCCAGGCCGACGACGACGGCCGTGAGGCCGGGGGCCTCCTTGGTGAGCGAGACGTTGCCGCCCTTGCTGAGGCTGACTCCCACGTGTCCTCCAAGAATCGGGAGGCACGCGCGGCGCGCCCCCGGTGGTGCGGTGCGGGGCACGAGCCGGCCTGGCGGCCTCCGCGCCCCACCCGATCAACGGACCGAGCGTAGTTCGAAGTTCCCCCGCCGGCCCACGACGCACCCGTGGAAGGCCCGGGCCGCGCCCGTCAGAGCGAGGCGAGGACGCGCAGGTACTCCTGCTCGTCCCGGGCGTCCGGGAGGCCGTTCACGACGCTCCACCGGACCGTTCCGGTGCTGTCGATCACGAACGTGCCGCGCAGGGCGCAGCCCTTCTCCTCGTCGAACACGCCGTACGCGCGGGCGACCTCGCCGTGCGGCCAGAAGTCGGCGAGCAGCGGGAAGTCCAGGCCCTCCCGGTCGGCGAAGACGCGCTGGGAGAACTGCGAGTCGACGGAGATCCCGAGCACCTGGACGGCGTCGTTCTGCAGCCGCGGCAGTTCCTTCTGGATCGCGCCGAGCTCGCCGGTGCAGACCCCGGTGAAGGCGAACGGGTAGAAGACCAGGACGACGGCCTTGGCGCCCCGGAAGTCCGAGAGCCCGATCAGCTCGCCGTGCTGGGTCCTGAGCTCGAAGTCCGGAGCCCCGGTGCCGACCTCGACGGCCATGGTGGGACCTTTCTGACGGGCGGGCGCCGCCCGGCGGGCGCGGCGAGCCAACATCCTCGCATCCGTTCGGGTGCGTTCGGCCGGACGGGTGAGGGCGGGCCGCCGGACGGCCGACGGCGTTCGCCCTGGGCGAACGCCTCCCCCGGCGCGGCGTCCGGCCGCAGCGGCGGAACTCCGGAGGCCGGGCGGCACCGGGACGCCTGGCAGCCGGTACGCCGAGCGACACCGGAACACCGAGCGGCACCGGAGCACCGGAACACCGGAACGGAAAACGGCCGGGCCCCGCCGGAGGAGTTCCGACGGGGCCCGGCCGGGGCTCTTCAGCGGCCCGGGGCTCGGTGCGCGGTCAGCGCTTGCCGCCCGCCTTCGGGGCGGCCTTGGTCGCCAGGCGGGTGGCCGCCCAGTCCTTGGCGACGGCGATGGAGCTGGTCTGCGACAGGCCGGCGGTCTTGGCCGCGTCGGCGATGTCCGAGGCCTCGATGTGGCCGTCGCGGCCGGTCTTGGGCGTCAGCAGCCAGATGAGGCCGCCCTCGGCCAGGTACTCCAGGGCGTCGACGAGGGCGTCGGTGAGGTCCCCGTCGTCGTCGCGGTGCCACAGCAGGACGGCGTCGGCGACGTCGTCGTAGTCCTCGTCGACGAGATCCGTCCCGGTGATCTCCTCGATGCCCTCGCGGAGATCCTGGTCAGTGTCTTCGTCGTACCCCAGCTCCTGAACGATCTGGCCCTCCTCGAAGTTGAGACGGGCCGCCGGGTTGGACTTGTCCGCGGGGTCCGCGGTCGCGCTCACGGGAATAACCTCCAGTATTCGGCTCGGCATCCATGCCGAGGCTGTGGCCGTAGTCCACACGGGCGCGGCGGTTCGCGCAAGTACCCGACCCCCGATCCCCTCCAAAGGTTGACGTGTCGCACCGGGACACGCCGGTCGAGGTGGCGGGAATCACACCGATTTGCCCTTCTCTGCATGGGACAAGGATGCTTCGGGTGGTCCCGGCCCACAGGCCGTACGCATGCCCGAGATGCGAACGGCATTCGGGTCCGCGCGTGCGCGGGCGTAGAGTCTCCTGTTGGCCCTCACCCCGGCCGCCCGCCATCGGGCGGACGGGAAACCAGGTCGGACCACCTCTTTTCGTAACACCCGGGGGTGCGCGACGCAGGCGAAGACGCCTGTTCCGCTCACCGCCAGACCGTCCCGCCCACCAGGCGGAACGGTTACCGATCGGTAGAGATGACGGATCTCCGAGCGCGGTAGCACGATGGAGGCGGCGCGACACACCTCAGTTTCGACCGACAGTGAAGGAACAGCGTGGCTTCCGGATCCGATCGCAACCCGATCATCATTGGCGGCCTTCCGAGTCAGGTCCCGGACTTCGATCCCGAGGAGACCGCGGAATGGCTGGAGTCGCTTGACGCGGCCATCGACGAGCGGGGGCGCGAGCGTGCCCGTTACCTGATGCTCCGCCTGATCGAGCGCGCCCGCGAGAAGCGTGTCGCCGTGCCCGAGATGCGCAGCACGGACTACGTCAACACCATCGCGACCAAGGACGAGCCGTTCTTCCCCGGCAACGAGGAGATCGAGCGCAAGATCCTGAACGCGACCCGCTGGAACGCGGCCGTCATGGTCTCCCGTGCCCAGCGTCCCGGCATCGGCGTGGGCGGCCACATCGCCACCTTCGCCTCCTCCGCGTCGCTCTACGACGTCGGCTTCAACTACTTCTTCCGTGGCAAGGACGCCGAGGGCGAGTCCGGCGACCAGATCTTCTTCCAGGGCCACGCCTCCCCCGGCATCTACGCCCGCGCCTTCCTCCTGGACCGACTCACCGAGCAGCAGCTCGACGCGTTCCGCCAGGAGAAGTCGAAGGCCCCGTACGGCCTGTCCAGCTACCCGCACCCGCGGCTGATGCCGGACTTCTGGGAGTTCCCGACCGTCTCGATGGGCCTCGGCCCCCTCGGTGCGATCTACCAGGCCCGGATGAACCGCTACCTGGAGCACCGCGGCATCAAGGACACCTCCGACTCGCAGGTGTACGCCTTCCTCGGCGACGGCGAGATGGACGAGCCCGAGTCGCTGGGCCAGCTGTCCCTGGCCGCGCGCGAGGGCCTGGACAACCTGACCTTCGTGGTCAACTGCAACCTGCAGCGCCTGGACGGCCCGGTCCGCGGCAACGGCAAGATCATCCAGGAGCTGGAGTCCCAGTTCCGGGGCGCCGGCTGGAACGTGATCAAGCTGGTCTGGGACCGCAGCTGGGACCCGCTGCTCGCGCAGGACCGCGACGGCGTCCTGGTCAACAAGCTGAACACCACGGTGGACGGCCAGTTCCAGACCTACGCCACCGAGACCGGCCAGTACATCCGCGAGCACTTCTTCGGCTCCGACCTGCGCCTGCGCAAGATGGTCGAGAGCATGACCGACCAGCAGATCCAGCACCTGGGTCGCGGCGGCCACGACCACAAGAAGATCTACGCGGCGTTCAAGGCGGCCCGCGAGCACCAGGGCCAGCCGACGGTCATCCTGGCCCAGACGGTCAAGGGCTGGACGCTGGGCCCCAACTTCGAGGGCCGCAACGCCACCCACCAGATGAAGAAGCTGACGGTCGAGGACCTGAAGCGCTTCCGCGACCGGCTGCACCTGCCGATCACCGACAAGCAGCTCGACGAGGGCTACCCGCCCTACTACCACCCGGGCCGCGACTCGGAGGAGATCCAGTACATGCACGACCGCCGCAGCGAGCTGGGCGGCTACGTGCCGACCCGCAAGGTGCGCCCGCGCAAGCTGGAACTGCCCGGTGACGACGCCTACAAGGCGGTCAAGAAGGGGTCCGGCAACCAGACCATCGCCACCACCATGGCGTTCGTCCGGGTGCTCAAGGACCTCATGCGGGACAAGGGCATCGGCAACCGCTTCGTGCCGATCGCGCCCGACGAGTACCGCACCTTCGGCATGGACTCGCTCTTCCCGTCGGCGAAGATCTACAACCCGCTCGGCCAGACCTACGAGTCGGTCGACCGCGACCTGCTCCTCGCCTACAAGGAGTCGCCGACCGGCCAGATGCTGCACGACGGCATCTCCGAGGCCGGCTGCACCGCCTCCCTGATCGCCGCCGGCTCGTCCTACGCCACCCACGGCGAGCCGCTGATCCCGGTCTACGTCTTCTACTCGATGTTCGGGTTCCAGCGCACCGGCGACCAGTTCTGGCAGATGGCCGACCAGCTGGCCCGCGGCTTCGTGATCGGCGCCACCGCCGGCCGCACCACGCTGACCGGCGAGGGCCTGCAGCACGCCGACGGCCACTCGCACCTGCTGGCCTCGACCAACCCCGGCGTCGTCGCGTACGACCCGGCGTACGGCTTCGAGATCGCGCACATCGTCCAGGACGGTCTGCGCCGGATGTACGGCACCAGTGCCGAGCACCCGCACGGCGAGGACGTGTTCTACTACATGACCGTCTACAACGAGCCGATCAAGATGCCGGCCGAGCCCGAGAACGTGGACGTCGAGGGCATCCTCAAGGGTCTGCACAAGTACGCGCCGGCCACCGCCGGCCAGATCCCGGCCCAGATCCTCGCCTCCGGCGTGGCGGTGCCGTGGGCCCTGGAGGCCCAGCGCATCCTCGCCGAGGAGTGGAACGTCAAGGCCGACGTCTGGTCCGCGACCTCCTGGAACGAACTGCGCCGCGACGCGGTGGAGGCCGAGGAGTTCAACCTGCTGCACCCCGAGGAGCAGCAGCGCGTCCCGTACGTCACCCAGAAGCTCCAGGGCTCCGAGGGTCCGTTCGTCGCCGTGTCCGACTGGATGCGCGCGGTGCCGGACCAGATCTCGCGCTGGGTGCCGGGTCAGTGGCAGTCGCTGGGTGCCGACGGCTTCGGCTTCGCCGACACCCGTGGCGCCGCCCGCCGCTTCTTCCACATCGACGCGCAGTCGGTCGTCCTGGGGGTGCTCACCGAGCTCGCCAAGCAGGGCAAGATCGACCGCAGCGCCCTGAAGGAGGCGGTCGACCGCTACCAGCTGCTCGACGTGACCGCGGCCGACCCGGGCGCCGCCGGCGGCGACGCCTGATCAGCCCGTAGACACTGAAGGGCCGGACTCCCGCAGGGGGTCCGGCCCTTCGGCCTTCCGGGGCGGCGCCGGGTGCGCGAACGGCCCCGGACTCCGCCGAGTCCGGGGCCGCCGTACGGGCGCGCGGCGGTCAGATGTGCACGGCCGGGCCCGCGTCGTTGGCGCCGCGGCGGGTGAGCAGGCCGAGCAGGGCGGCGCCGAAGGCCACCACCGCGGCGACCGCGAAGGCGAGCGACATGCCGCTCACGAAGGACTGGTGGACCGCGCCGGCCATCCCGTCCACGACCTGCTGCGGGGTGCCGGGCGGGGCCGGCGGGGCGATGCCGAGCTGGGCGGCCTGCTTGAGGCCCTCGGCCTGCGCGCCCTCGACCGGCGGCAGCCCGGCCTTGGCCCAGTTGCCGGGCAGCACGTCGCCGACCTTGGCGGCCATCAGCGCGCCCAGCACGGCGGTGCCGAGGCTGCCGCCGACCTGCATCGCGGCCTGCTGGAGGCCACCGGCCACACCGGACAGCTCCAGCGGGGCGTTGCCGACGATCACCTCGGTGGCGCCGACCATGACCGGGCTGATGCCGAGGCCCATCAGGACGAACCACAGCGACATCACGCCGGTGCCGGAGCCGGTGTCCAGGGTGGACATGCCGAACATCGCGGCGGTGGTGATCAGCATGCCGGCCACGATCGGGACGCGCGGGCCGAGCTTGCCGATCGCGATGCCGGCGACCGGCGAGCCGACGATCATCATGCCGGTCATCGGCAGCAGGTGGACGCCCGCCTGGACCGGCGTCATCCCGTGCACGTTCTGCAGGTAGAAGGTGACGAAGAAGATCGCGCCGAAGAACGCGAAGGCCATCAGCACCATCAGCAGCGTGCCCGCCGACAGCGGCACCGAGCGGAACAGGCCGAGCGGGATCAGCGGCTCCCCGGCCCTGCCCTGCCAGAGCGCGAACAGCACCATCAGCACGACGGCGCCGCCGAGGAGCAGCAGCGTGGACGCGTCGCCCCAGCCCCACTCGGGGGCCTTGATGATGCCGAAGACGAGGGCGAACATCGCCACCGAGAGCAGCACGATGCCGGGCACGTCGAAGGACTTGGCGGCGTTCTCGGCGCGGACGTCCCGGAGCACCAGCAGGCCGAGGACGAGCGCGATCAGGCCGACCGGGATGTTGATGAAGAACACCGACTCCCAGCTGACGTGCTCGACCAGCAGGCCGCCGACGATCGGGCCGGCCGCGGTGGAGGCGCCGATCACGCCGCCCCAGATGCCGATCGCCATGTTGAGCTTCTCGGCCGGGAAGGCCCCGCGCAGCAGGCCGAGCGCGGCCGGCTGGAGCAGCGCGCCGAACAGGCCCTGCAGGACGCGGAAGGCGATCACGGTCCGGATGTCGCCGGCGAAGCCGATCGCGGCCGAGGTGGCGGCGAAGCCGACCGCGCCGACCAGGAACGTGGTCTTGTGCCCGAAGCGGTCGCCGATCTTGCCGGCGGTGATCAGGAAGACCGCGAGCGCGAGCAGGTAGCCGCTGGTCACCCACTGGATCTCGGACGGCGCGGCCTTCAGCTTCTCCTGGATGACCGGGTTGGCGATCGCGACGATCGTGCCGTCCAGGGCGACCATCATCACGCCGACCGCGACGGTCAGCAGGGTCAGCCACGGGTGGCCCTTGATCCCACCCCCCGGCGGTGCCGAGCGCTGCGGCGGGTCGTCCGCCTTGGCGTTGTTGACGACGGACTGGCTCATCTGGGGCCCTCCACGGGGCGTGTGCGGCGAACGAAGCCGAATGAACGTGGTCGTGGCGCCCCGGCCCACCCGTCCCCACGAGCTACCCGGCCCGACGGGCGCCACTTCCGGCAGATTATGTCAGCCACTGACAATAGGCAAAGACTGACTTCTGGCCAGTGCTGCCATTTGTCAGGCCGCTAAGGTTGTCCTCCCACCCCGACCGCACCCGCGCCCGGAAGGCCCCGCCATGGCCGCTCACGCCCCCCACCCCGCTGCCCCGACCGGCCCCGCGCCGATCACCCCGCCGGGGCGGGTGCCCGGACTGCGCGAGCGCAAGAAGCAGCAGACCCGCGACGCCCTCGTCCAGGCCGCCCATGTCCTCTTCCTCGGCCAGGGCTTCGCGCGGACCACCGTCGACGAGATCGCCACCGCCGTCGACGTCTCCCAGCGCACCTTCTTCCGCTACTTCGCCAACAAGGACGAGGTCGCGCTCGCCGTCATGGCCGACGCCGAGGACTACTTCATCGAGTGCCTGCGCCACCGCCCCGCCGCCGAGACCCCGCTCCAGGCGCTGCGCGCCTCGATCGTCAAGGCCTGGCGCGACCTCGGGAGCGCCGAGCGCACCGGCCTCGGCTCCATCCACAGCGCCCTCGAACTCATGCGGATGATCGAGGAGACCCCCACCCTGCTCGCCGCCCACCTGCGCCGGGTCACCGAACAGGAGCGGGTCGTGGTCCAGGTGATCGCCGAGCGCGAGGGCCTCGACCCGGCCCTGGACCTGCGCCCCACCGTCCTCGCCGCCGTCTTCGGCAGCGTGCTGCGCGCCGCCCACCTCTCCTGGACCGCCGACCAGGAACCGGCCGGCCCGGAGGGCATGATCGCCGTGATCGAGCGCCACTTCGACCAGCTCGGCCCCGCCCTCGCCGGCCACTGGCGCTCGTAGCACCCGGCGTCACGCCGGAGTCATGGCCGGCGTCATACCGGAGTACTAGGCGCGATCCGGTCCCCGGTCCGACGCCGACCGCGCCACCCGCCCCTACGCTGGCCGGATGATCGCCCCGCCCACCGGAAAACCCCGCCGACCGTCCCCGCGCGCCCTGTTCGTCGCGCTGCTGAGCCCGTCCACCGACCACACGCCGCTCCTGGCGCAGTCACGCCGGCCCTGGCTGCGCTACCTGCCGTACGTCCTCGCGCTGGCCGCGATCTCCGCGCTGCTGCCCAGCTCCATCAACGTGCTCGCCAACGACTACGGCATCGACACCGGGCTCGCGGCGGCCCTCGCCGTCGCGCAGACCGCGCCGCTGCTCCTGGCGCCCGCCCGGCCGCTGCCCGCCTGGTGGATGATCGGGCTGACGGACCTCCTCACGGCCGCGGTGGTGCTCGCCACGGCCACCAAGACCGCGCCGGTCTTCCCCTGGCCGGCCACCAGCCTGGTCGGGTACCTGCTGCTGATGGTGCCGCTCGCCCTCCGCGAGGCGCGCCGCACCCTGGTCGCGGTGTGGCTGGCCACCACCGCCGTGAGCCTCGTGTTCTCCGTGCTCGGCGCGGTGCGCGACTGGGGCGGGGACAACAGCCTGCTGGCGATCGCCCTCAGCGGCGCGGTCCTGGTCCTCGGCGGCGCCCTGCGGGAACGCGCCGAGGCCCGCCGGCTGCTCACCGAGCAGGAGCACATCAGCGAGGCCGAGCGCGAGCGCCGCACGCTGCTGGAGGAGCGCGCCCGGATCGCGCGCGAGCTGCACGACGTGGTGGCGCACCACATGTCGGTGATCGCGGTGCAGGCGGCCAGCGCGCCGTACCGGATCGGCGGCGTCCCGGACGAGGCCGTCGAGGAGTTCACCGCGATCGCCGGCTCGGCCCGCGAGTCGCTCGCCGAAATGCGGCGCCTGCTGGGGGTGTTGCGCAGCGAGGAGAGCGCGGCCGAGACGGCGCCCCAGCCGGGCGTGGAGCAACTCGGCCAGCTGGTCGAGACGGTGGGCCGGGCCGGGGTGCCGGCCGAGCTGACGGCGGATCCGGGACTGGCGGAGCGGGTGCCGCAGGCCGTCGCCCTCTCCGCGTACCGGATCGTCCAGGAGGCGCTGGCCAACGTCGTCCGGCACGCGCCCGGGGCGCGGACCTGGGTGTCGCTCACGGCCGACGGCCCCGAGCTGCTGGTCACCGTGGTGAACGCGCCGCCGCCCGAACGCCGCGAGTCGCTGGAGGCCACGGCCGAGGGCACCGGGCAGGGGCTGGTCGGCATGCGCGAACGCGTCCGGCTCGTGGATGGCAGGCTGGACACCGGCCCGCTGCCGGACGGCGGCTTCAAGGTGGCCGCCGTCCTGCCCCTCGACCCCGCCCGGGAGACACCCGCATGACCATCCGCGTGATCATCGTCGACGACCAGGCCATGGTGCGGGCCGGCTTCGCCGCACTGCTGAACGCCCAGAGCGACATCGACGTGGTGGGGGACGCGGCGGACGGCGCGCAGGCCCTGGAGGTCAGCGGCCGCACCCACCCGGACGTCGTCCTGATGGACGTCCGGATGCCCGGCATGGACGGCCTGGAGGCGGCCCGCCGGCTGCTCGACCCGGCCGTGCCGGGCGCGCACCGGCCCAAGGTGCTGATGCTGACCACCTTCGACGTGGACGACTACGTGTACGAGGCGCTGCGCGCCGGGGCGAGCGGCTTCCTGCTGAAGGACGCCCCGCCGGCCGACCTGATCGCCGCCGTGCGGGTCGTCGCGGCCGGGGAGGCGCTGCTCGCGCCCTCGGTGACGCGCCGGCTGATCGAGGACTTCGCCCGCACCCGCCCGGCCCGCCGGCGCGACCCCAAGGTGCGGCTCAACGGCCTGACCCCGCGCGAGACCGAGGTGCTGGAGCTGATCGCCCGCGGCCTGTCCAACCAGGAGATCGCCGGCCGCCTGGTGCTGGCCGAGCAGACGGTCAAGACGCACATCGGCCGGATCCTGGCCAAGCTCGACCTGCGCGACCGCGCCCAGGCGGTCGTGCTCGCCTACGAGTCCGGGCTCGTGACCCCTGGTGGGTAGCAGGTAGTACCGGGGTAGCACCCCCGACTTGGCCCCGCGGTGTGACGTCCGCGGGGCCTTCCCGTTCCTACCTTCCTCTCCGTCGCCAGTGAGCAACGGACAAGGGAGTACGGGAAGATGGGAAAGTTTCGGGCCAGGCGTGCGATCGCCGCCGCCACGGTCGCGCTCGCGGCGGTACTCGGCGCCGGCGGCTGGGCCGCCGACACGCAGCAGGCCGTCACCGGCCCGCCGCCCGGCAGCGCCGCGTGGACGGCCGACACCGCGTTCGGCCTCCGGCTGCCCGACCCGGCCACCACCGACCCGGCCGAAGTCGCCGCGTTCTTCGCCCGGTTGACGCCCGCCCAGGGCGAGGCGCTCGCCGCCCGGCACCCGCTGGTGGTCGGCAACCTGGACGGCGCGCCCGTCCGACTCCGCTACCACGCCAACGCCCTGGCCCTCGCCGCCGAGCGCGACCGGGAGGCCGCCCGCGCCGCCGACCCGGCGCTCACCCCGCAGGACCAGGCCGCCGCCCGCACCCGCGCCGAGCGCTACCGCACCCTGCTCGACGGCGGACGGCAGGTCCTCGCCTTCGACCCGCGCGGCCGCGGCCAGGTCGCCGAGGTCTACGGCGACCTGGCCGGCGCGAGTCGCACCGCCGTCGTCGTCCCCGGCTCCGACATCGACCTGCTGAACTTCGACCGCGCCGCCGACCCGTACGGCACCCCCGCCGGCATGGCGAGGTCCCTGTACGAGGCCACCGGCCGGACGACCGCCGTCATCGCCTGGGCCGGCTACACCACCCCGGTCGGACTCGGCGTGGACGCCGCCACCGAGGACCTGGCCCGCGCCGGCGCCGGCCGGCTGACCCGGCTGCTCGACGGGCTCGCCGTCAGCACCCGCCCCGAGGCCCCGGCCACCGTCTTCTGCCACAGCTACGGCTCGGTCGTCTGCGGCCTGGCCCACCCGGGCCCCGCACAGGCCTCCGGCGTGGTGGTGCTCGGCTCGCCCGGCATGGGCGTCGGCTCCGCCGCCGACCTCGACCCCCGCGTCCCGCTCTGGGCCACCACCCGCAACGACTCCGACTGGATCGGCCGGGTGCCCAACGTCTCGCTGTTCGGCCTCGGCCACGGCGCCGACCCGACCGGCCCGGACTTCGGCGCCCGCCCCCTGCCGTCCACCGGCTCGCACGGCCACACCGGCTACTTCGCCCCCGGCACCGCCTCGCTCACCGCCTACGCCGCCCTCGCGCAGGGCCGCTGACCAGCCCGGACCGCCGCAACCGGAGAAGGAGCACCGCCATGGCCCACCCGCTCACCGCCCTGCGCCGCGCCGCCCACGAGGTCGACGCCCGCACCCCCGCGCACCGCGACCGCGCCCTCGACGGCCTGCGCGCCCTCGCCCTGCTCGCCGTCCCGCTCGGGCACTGGATGCTCGGCGGATTCACCCGCGACCCCGACGGCACCCTGCACAACGCCAGCCCGCTCTCCGCCCTCGGCGGCTTCGCCCCGGTCAGCTGGGTGCTGCAGATGCTCGGGGTGTTCTTCCTGGTCGGCGGCTACTCCTCGGTCCGCTCGCTGGACCGCGCCCGCGCCAGGGGCACGACCTACGGGGGCTGGCTGCGCGCCCGGACGGTCCGGCTGCTGCGCCCGGTGCTCGGCGTGACGGCGGTGTGGGCGGTGCTGATCCCGCTGCTGCCCCGGCTCGGCGTCCCGGCCGGCACCGTCCGCACCGGCGCGACGCTGGTGGTGCAGCCGCTCTGGTACATCGCCGTCTACCTGGGGGTGACCGCGCTCACCTCGGTCTGCCTGGCCGCCGCCCGTCGGCTCGGCGCGTGGTCGGCGGGGCTCCTGGTGGCCGTCGTCGCCGTGGTGGACGCACTGCGGTACGGGCCGTGGGCGGAGGCGGTGCCGTCCTGGGTCGGGCTGGTCAACATCCTGCCGGGCTGGCTGTTCGGCTACCAGCTGGGCGTGCTGTGGGCGCGGGGCCGGCTCGACCGCCGGGCCGCGCGGGTCCTGCTGGGCGGCGGCGCCGTGCTGTTCGCCGCGCTGCTGCTGGTGTTCCACTACCCGGCGAGCATGGTCGGCGTGCCCGGCGTCGAGCGGACCAACTCGCACCCGCCGTCCCTGCTGGTGCTCGCCCTGGCGGCGGCGCAGTGCGGCGCCGCGGTCCTGCTGCGGGAGCGCCTGGGCCGGCTGCTGACCCGCCGTCCGCTGCTGTGGCTGCCGGTGGTCGTGGTCAACCTGTCGGCGATGACGGTCTTCTGCTGGCACCAGACCGCGATGCTCGCCGTGGCGGTGCCCGGCGCCGCCGGCCTCGGCGCCGTCCCCGGGCTGACCACCGCGCCGGACTCCCTCACCTGGGTGGCCGCCCGGCTGGCGCTGCTCCCGCTGTTCGCGGCCGCGCTGGTGGGGATCGGCTGGTTCGCCCGGCGGTTCGACGCGCCGTGGACGGCCCTCTCCCGCCCGTGGAAGGCCGTGGCCGGAGCCGGTGCGGCCCTGTTCACCGCGTACGCGCTGGGCGTGGTGTGACCCGCCCGCCCCAGCCGGCACGCGCCCCCGGAGCGCCTTGGCGCGCACCGGGGGCGCGTTGTCGGTGGCGTGCTCTAACCTGCCGTCATGGTGACGTTCGACGAGTTCCGCGCGATGGCCCTGGCCCTTCCGGAGGCCGCGCAGGAGCCGACGTGGGAGATCGAGACGCTGCGGGTGCGCGCCAGGATCTTCGCGATGGGCTCCCCCGAGGGCGAGCGGGTCACCGTCAAGGCCAGTCCCGAGGACCAGGCCGAACTCCTGGCCGCCGAACCCGAGGTGTTCTCGTCCGCCCCCTACGTCGGCCGGCACGGCTGGGTGAGCGTCCGGCTGGACCTCGTCGACCCCGAGGAGCTCCGCGACCTGGTCACCGAGGCCTGGCGGCGCACCGCGCCGAAGCGACTCGTCAGGGAGTTCGACGAGGGGGCGCGGTGACGCCCGGGACGACGGCGCCCCCGGCCCGGCGGGGCGTCCCGAACCACGGGAAGACGCGAACCGGACACCCACGGTTCATGTGATCCATCCCACAGTTTGGGCGTGTCCGTCACCCTCCCGTGACCTCTACGCTTGCGGAGGGAAGTTCGCAGTCTGACGCACCCCTCGGGCCCCGCCCAGGACATGGTGACGGGCCCAAGGGAGTTGGTGCGGTGCGCAACCGTCGACGCTGGAAGCGTGTACTGATCGGGGCGTTCGCGGGCTTCGCGGTCCTCGCCGACGCCGGCGCCTCGGCCGCCGCGGCCGCCGCCTCCACCGAGCAGCTGGCGATCAGCACGCCCCCGGCCGGCAGCGCCGCCTGGGTCCAGGACCACTCCTTCGGCCGCGGCCTGCCCGACCCGGCCACCACCACCCCGGCCGCCGCCGCCGAGTTCTTCGCCTCGCTGGCCCCCACCGAGCTCGACCGGCTGATCCGGCAGTACCCGCTGGTCGTCGGCAACTTCGACGGCGCCCCGCTCGACCTGCGCTACCGCGCCAACCGGATCGCCCTCACCGAGGAGCGCGACGCCGCCCGCGCCCGCGCCAACGACCCCAAGCTCGACTCCGACGCCCGCGCACTGGCCGTCTCCCGCGCCAACGACGTCGAGCACCTGCTCTCCCCCGACCGCCAGGTCCTCGCCTTCGACCCGCGCGGGCGCGGCCTGGTCACCGAGGTGTGGGGCGACCTCGCCGACGCCGAGCGGGTCTCCGTCCTGGTGCCCGGCTCGGACGCCGACCTCGGCCACTTCGACCAGGCCGCCGACCCGCTGCGCTCCCCCGCCGGCATGGCCCGCGCCCTGTACGCCGAGGAGCACAAGCAGGCCCCCAAGACCCGCACCGCGGTGATCGCCTGGACCGGCTACGTCACCCCCTCCGGCCTCGGCCCGGACGCCGTCACCTCCCGCCTCGCCGACATCGGCGCGCCCCGGCTGCAGCGCCTGCTCGCCGGGCTCAAGGAGACCACCCGCCCGGACGCGCCGCCGTCCCTGCTGTGCCACTCCTACGGGTCCGTGGTCTGCGGCGACGCCGCCCCCGAGATCCCGCGCGCCGCGGCCTCGCCGTCCGACACCTCCGGCGTCACCGACATGATGGTGTTCGGCAGCCCCGGCATGGGCGTGCAGAGCACCAGCGAGCTCGGCACCGGCGTCAAGGTGTGGGCCACCCGCAACCCCAGCGACTGGATCGGCAACGTCCCGTACCTGGAGGTCGGCGGCCTGGGCCACGGCGCCGACCCGACGTCCTCCGGCTTCGGCGCCGAGGAGATCTCCTCGGCCCGCGCGGCCGGCCACAACGGCTACTTCACCGAGGGCACCGACAGCCTGCACAACTTCGCGGCGATCTCGCTCGGCCACTACCAGGACGTCGTCCTCCGGCCGCAGTCCGACTCCTGATCCCCGCAGGGAGCTCAAGGCCGGGGGCGAAAGGCACGCCCTACTCCTGGTAGAGCCTCAGCGCCTCCGCCGCCGCCCGGGCCAGTTCCCGACGGGCGGCGGGCGGGGACAGCACCTCGGCCTCCGGGCCGAAGGCGAGCAGCGCGCGGACGGCGGCCGGCGTGGGGAACGCCATCGCCAGCTCGACCCACTCCTCGGCCGGCCCGGCGCCCGCCTCCGGCGGCTGCGCGGTGACCCGCCCGCCGTGGACCCGGACGAACAGGTCCAGCCGCCCGCGCCGCACCCGTACCCGCACCCGCAGCTCGTTCGGCCGCCGCTCCACGTGCTCGCGCAGCCCCGCCCACACGTCGCCGAGCCCCGCCCCGGGGCGGCGGCGCACCGGCTCCTCGGCCGTCTCGGCGGCCAGCACCCGGTCGGCCCGGAACAGCCGGGGCTCGCCGTTCAGGTCGGCCACCAGGTACCAGAGCGCGGCCCGGCTCACCAGGCCGTACGGGTCGACGGTGTACTCCACCGGCACCGGCGTGCCGCCGTGCCGGTAGCGCAGGCGCAGCCGCCGGTCGGCGAAGACGGCGTACTGCAGCTCGCCCAGGTCCGGCCCGGCAGCGGCGCCGGCCCCGCTCGGCAGCCAGCGCGGCGGGTCGACCAGGACGCGCTCGCCGCCGCGCCCGCCGGCGGGCGGCTCCGGCGCCGGCAGCGCCGCCATCACCTTGCGCAGCGCCGAGCCGAGCGCCCCGTCCAGCGCGAGCTCGCCGTGCGCGCCCCGCGCTGACAGCACGAGCAGCGCGCGGGCCTCGTCCCCGGTCAGCCCGCCGACGTCGGCGCGGTGGCCGGGCAGCAGGCCGATGCCGCCGCGCCGGCCGCGCTCGGTGAACACCGGGACGCCGGCCGCGGCGAGCGACTCCACGTCGCGGTAGATGGTGCGGACGGACACCTCCAGGCGCTCCGCCAGTTCCGTGGCGGGCATCCGGCCGCGGGTCTGCAGCAGCAGGAGGATCGAGAGCAGCCGGTCGGCCTTCATGGCAGCAGAATCGCAGCAATCATGACGGCCGTTGTCAGGCTTTACCCGGAGATTGCCCACCCGATGCGAAATCCCGTTCGATTACCGGGAGTTGACCCGCCGTACGCGAGCGGCCCGGGGAGCCGGCGCAGCCCCCCGGGCCGAACGCGCCCGGCCCCGAAGGCCGTTACTCGCGCTCGACCTGCGTGTTCGCCATGCTCGGGTAGCGGTCCCCGGCCACCTGGCCGGCCACCGGCTCCAGCAGCGCCAGTTCGGCGGGGTGGAGCTCCAGCGTCGCGGCGGCGGTGTTCTCCGCGAGCCGGGTGCGCTTGCGGGTGCCGGGGATCGGCACGACGGTGAGCCCGTGCACCTGCGCCCGCTGGTGCACCCAGGCCAGCGCGACCTGGGCCGGCGTCACCCCGCGGTCCGCCGCGATCCGCCGCACCGGCTCCAGCAGGGCGTCGTTGGCCTTCGCGTTGGCGCCGGTGAAGCGCGGCTGGGTGCGCCGGAAGTCGTCGGCCGGGAGCTGCTCGGCGTCCTGGAAGGAGCCGGTCAGGAAACCCCGGCCGAGCGGCGAGTACGGCACGAACGCGACGCCCAGCCCGGCCGCGGCCGGCACCACCGAGCGCTCGACGTCGCGGGAGAACACCGACCACTCGGACTGCACCGCGGCGATCGGGTGGACGGCGTGCGCCTCGCTCAGCTCGGCCCCGGTCACCTCGGAGAGCCCGAGGTGGCGCACCTTGCCGGCCCGCACCAACTCGGCCATGGCGCCCACGGATTCGGCGAGCGGCACGGCCGGGTCGCGGCGGTGCATGTAGTAGAGGTCGATGACGTCGACACCCAGCCGGCGCAGCGAGGCGTCGACCGCGGCCCGGATGTACTCGGGGTCGTTGCGGATGGCGCGGTAGCCCGGGTCCTCCGCCCTGCGCTCGATGGCGAACTTGGTGGCGATCACCACCCGGTCGCGGTTGGCCCGGACGAACGGGCCGATCAGCTCCTCGTTGTGGCCGGAGCCGTACATGTCGGCCGTGTCGAACAGGGTGACGCCGGCCTCCAGGGCGGCGTCCAGGGTGGCCAGCGACTCGGTCGTGTCGGTCGGGCCGTAGAACTCGCTCATGCCCATGCAGCCGAGGCCCTGGACACCGACGAGCGGGCCGTCGGCGCCGAGTCGGGCGGTGGGGAGTGCGGGGTGCGTCATGCTCGCTGCTCTTCCTCTGCTCGGTAGTACTGGCACTGGACGGGTGCGCCGGAGGCGTCGGCGATCTTCCCCGCGTAGAGATCGATCTTGTAGTCGAGGACGGCGAGAGTGGCCTGGAGGTCGGCGATCCGCTGGCGGACCTCCTCGCGCTGCGTCACCAGCAGCTGCCGCCGGCCCTCGTACGTCCGCTCGCCCTCGCGGGCCATGTCGACGTACCTGAGCATGTCCGCCACCGACATGCCGGTCAGCCGCAGCCGGCCGAGGAAGGCCAGCCGGTGCAGGTCGGCGTCGCAGTAGCGGCGCTGGCCGCCGACCGCGCGGTCGACCGGGTCGAGCAGGCCGATCCGCTCGTACCAGCGCAGGGTGTGCGTGGTCAGTCCACTGGCCGCCGAGACCTCGCTGATGGTGTGCCGCGGAGTCCGGTCCGGATCGCCGACCGGCCGGCCGAACACCTCGGAACAGCTCCGCAGATCGACCTCGACGGGTGCGAGTGTGGCCATGACCGATACCCCCTGTGCCGTGATGACGACGACGCTACCTAGTTGGAGTGCACTCCAAGCAAGCCTCACAACCGGGTGGTCCCGCCACCCGCTTTCGAGCCCCGTTAGAGTCGGGCCCATGGAGAGCTTGCGGATGATCGAGAACTGGCCCGTCCCCCACGCCGCCGCGGCGGTCGTCCGGGGCTCGGACGGAGCGGTGCTGGGCTCGCACGGACCGCAGCAGCACCTGTTCCCGCTCGCGTCGGTGACCAAGCTGCTCACCTCCTACGCCGCGCTGGTCGCCGTGGAGGAGGGAGTCTTCGAGCTCGACGACCCGGCCGGCCCGCCCGGTTCGACCGTCCGCCACCTGCTCGCCCACACCTCCGGCCTCGGCTTCGACGAGGACCGGGTGTTCGGCGAGCCGGGCAAGCGCCGCCTCTACTCCAACGCCGGCTTCGACGCGCTGGCGAACGCCCTCGCCACGGCCGCCGGGATCGAGTTCTCGCGCTACGCCGCCGAGGCGGTGTTCGAGCCGCTGGGCATGCACGACACCCTGGTCAACACCGCCCACAAGTCCCCGGCCGGCGCGGGCGGCCTGTCCACGCTCGCCGACCTCACCCGGTTCGCCGCCGAGCTGCAGTCCCCCAAGCTGCTCGACCCGTCCACCGTCCACCGGGCCACCCGCGAGGTCGCCTTCCCCGGCACCAGCGGCGTGCTGCCCGGCTACGGCCACCGCCGCCCCAACGACTGGGGCCTCGGCTTCGAGATCCGCGACGGCAAGACCCCGCACTGGACGGGCACCGCCAACTCCCCCGCGACCTTCGGCCACTTCGGCCAGTCCGGCACCTTCCTGTGGGTCGACCCGGCGGCCGGGGCCGCCTGCATCGCCCTCACCGACCGGGACTTCGGCCCCTGGGCGGCCGAGGCCTGGCCGCAGCTGTCCGACGCGGTGCTGGCCGAACTGCCGGGGCCGGCCTAGCTGCCGGGACTGGCCTGGCTGCCGGGGGCTGGCCGGCCGAGTCAGCCGTACGAGACCGGCGAGTGCATCTCCCACAGCAGGAGTTCGGCGCCGGTCTCACCGGCCGACGGGTCCGCGAACGCGTCACCGGTGATCCGCACGCTGTCCCCCGGCACCATCGAACGCCCCTCGCCCTTGGGGCCCGGCACCGTCCGGTAGCCCAGCGCGCCGGCCGTCAGATGCGCGTAGCGCCAAGCCGCGGAGGGCAGTCGGGGCAGCGGCTGCCACGGCCCCGCGGTCGCCAGCCAGAGCGCGGCGTCGCTGCGCCGCAGCCGCAGGACGTCCGCCCCGGCGTCGCGCTCCAGCCCGGAGGCCAGCAGCGTCAACCCGCCCGCGGCCGCTTCCACCCGGCGCAGCCCGTACGCCGGGGGCGCGTCGAACGCGTCTGGCTGGAGCCACATCTGGACGAACCGGACCGGCCCCTCGGCACCGCCGACGTTGCGCTCGGTGTGGGTCACGCCCGAGCCCGCGCTCAGGTGCTGGACCATCCCCGGGCGCACCACGCCGCTGTGGCCGTGCGAATCCCGGTGCGCCAGCGCGCCCTCCAGGACCCAGGTGAGGATCTCGGTGTCCCGGTGCTTGTGCTCGTCGAACCCGGCCCCGGGCGCGAGGAGTTCCTCGTTGCAGGCGAGCAGCGCGCCGAAGTGCGTGTTCTTCGGGTCGTAGTGCCCCGAGAAGGAGAACGCGTGCCTGGTCTCGACGCCCTCCGCCGGGGTGGAGAGGTAGCGCTCGGCGGTGCGGCGGTGGTCCGCGCGGGGGCGGGCGGGGGCGTCGGTCACGGCCCCACCGTAACCGGTGTGACGGGTGCCACCGCGGCGCTCCGCCGGGGGGTGTGCACGAGCAGTGACTCACGTGAGGCAGTCTTGTCCTTGTGCCAGCCGCTTCCTCAGACGCCACCAGCGACCCCACCGAGAATCCCGCGCCGGGCGGGAAGGCCCCGGCCTCCGCACCGGGCCGCCACCGCCCCGGCCGCTCCGCGCCGCGCCTGACCCCGCAGGAGCGCAGAAACGCCGCGGACCGCGCCGAGCGCCGGGCCGCGACGCTCAAGCGGCTGGAGAAGTCCTCGGGCAAGCTGGCCAGCGCCGCGATCGCGCGGATGGACGACCAGCTCGGCTGGTACCGGCGGATGCCGCCCGAGCACCGCTCCTGGATCGGTCTGGTCGCCCAGGCGGGCATCGCCGCCTTCACCGAGTGGTACCGCCAGCCGGAGGCCGCGCAGGCGATCTCCACCGACGTCTTCGGCACCGCCCCGCGCGAGCTGACCAGGGCGATCACGCTGCGCCAGACCGTCGAGCTGATCCGCACCACGATCGAGGTGATGGAGGAGGCCATCGAGGAGGTGGCCGCCCCCGGCGACGAGGCGGACATGCGCGAGTCCGTGCTGGTCTACGCCCGGGAGATCGCCTTCGCCACCGCCCAGGTCTACGCCCAGGCGGCCGAGGCGCGCGGCGCCTGGGACGCCCGGCTGGAGGCGCTGGTCGTCAACTCGCTGCTCTCCGGCGATGCGGACGAGGGAGTGCTCTCGCGCGCCGCGGCGCTCGGCTGGGGCCAGCCGAGCCAGGTCCGGGTGGTGATGGGCAGCGCCCCGGACGGCGACAGCGAGCTGGTCGTCGAGGCGATCCGGCGGGCCGCCCGCTACGCCAAGCTGAACGTGCTGACCGGCGTCCTGGGCAAGCGCCTGGTGGTCGTGGTGGGCGGCGACAAGGAGCCGGTGCACGCGGCCCGGGCACTGATCGGCCAGTTCGCGCCGGGCCCGGTCGTGGTCGGCCCGACCGTGCCCGACCTGCTCTCGGCCACCCGTTCGGCGCACGCCGCCGCGGCCGGCCTGCGGGCCTGCGCCGCCTGGCCGGACGCCCCCCGCCCGGTGCTGGCCGACGACCTGCTGCCCGAACGCGCGCTCGCCGGCGACGAGGCGGCCCGCCGCCAGCTGGTGGAGGAGATCTACACACCGCTCGACGAGGCGGGCTCAGCCCTGCTGGAGACGCTGAGCGTCTACCTGGAGCAGGCCTCCTCGCTGGAGGGCGCCGCCCGGATGCTCTTCGTCCACCCGAACACGGTGCGCTACCGGCTCCGACGTGTGACCGACGTCACGGGCTACGCGCCATCGGACGTTCGATCGGCGTTCACGCTGCGGATCGCCCTGGCCCTCGGCCGACTGACGTCCGTCGGCGAGCAGGGCTGACCAGGATGTAGGGAACTTACAATCCCGGATGGTTTTCTTCGTTACCGTCGCCTACCCGCCCCCGGGCGCCTGGCGAGAGAGGGTTGAACCGTGCTCGTAATCGTCGCCCCTGGACAGGGTGCCCAGACCCCCGGTTTCCTCAGCCCCTGGCTGGAGGTCGACGGTGTCGCCGACCGCCTGAGCGGCTGGTCGGAGGTCGCCGGACTCGACCTCCTGCACGCCGGCACGGAGGCTTCCGCGGAGGAGATCAAGGACACCGCCGTCGCCCAGCCGCTGCTGGTCGCCGCCGGCCTGGTCACCGCCCGCGCGCTCTTCCCCGACGAGACCGCCGCCCGTTCCCTGGTCGGCGCCGTGGCCGGCCACAGCGTCGGTGAGATCACCGCCGCCGCCGGCGCCGGTGTGCTCGGCGCCCACGACGCGCTGACCTTCGTTCGGGAGCGCAGCCGCGCGATGGCCGAGGCCGCCGCCGTCACCGAGACCGGCATGACCGCCGTCCTCGGCGGCGACCCGGAGGCCGTCGCGGCCAAGCTGACCGAGCACGGCCTGACCCCGGCCAACAACAACGGCGGCGGCCAGATCGTCGCCGCCGGCACGCTCGCCCAGCTGGAGGCGCTGAAGGCGGACCCGCCGACCGGCGCCCGGCTGATCCCGCTGAAGGTGGCGGGCGCCTTCCACACCGAGCACATGGCCCCGGGCGTCGAGCGGCTGGCGAAGCTGGCCCCGACCCTGACCGTGGCCGATCCGCAGGTGCGCTACGTCTCCAACCGGGACGGCGCGGTGGTCTCCTCCGGCACCGAGGTGCTGGAGCGTCTGGTGTCGCAGGTCTCCAACCCGGTCCGCTGGGACCTCTGCATGGAGACGCTGGCCGCGCTGGGCGCGACCGCCGTGATCGAGCTGGCCCCCGCGGGCACGCTCACCGGCCTGGTCAAGCGCAACCTCAAGGGTGTGGCGACGCTCGCCCTCAAGACCCCCGCCGACCTCGACAAGGCTCGCGAGCTGATCGCGGAGCACGGCGGTAAGGACCAGGAGAGCCAGGCATGAGTGAGCGCAGCGAACGAATGATCGGCAGGTGCGCATCTTGCGAAGCGACCGCCGAGCGCAGCGAGGTGGCCGCATGAGCAAGCCGCAGATTCGTCCTTCGACCGGGGCCGAGTACTCACGGATCCACGGCGTGGGCGGTTACCGTCCCGTCCGCGTGATCCCGAACTCCGAGGTCCTGGAGTGGATCGAGTCCTCGGACGAGTGGATCCGCACCCGCAGCGGCATCGCCGAGCGCCGTTGGGCCGGTCCGGAGGAGAGCGTCGCCGAGATGTCGGTGCAGGCCGCCGGCAAGGCCATCGCCCAGGCCGGGATCGCCCCCGACCAGATCGGCGGCGTCATCGTCGCGACCGTCTCGCACCTCAAGCAGACCCCCGCGATCGCCACCGAGATCGCCGAGCGCCTGGGCTGCGGCACCGCCCCGGCCTTCGACATCTCGGCCGCCTGCGCCGGCTTCGGCTACGGCCTGGGCCTGGCCGACGGCATGATCCGCGGCGGCAGCGCCGAGTACGTGCTGGTGATCGGCGTCGAGCGGCTGAGCGACCTGACCGACCAGTCGGACCGCTCGACCGCGTTCATCTTCGGCGACGGCGCCGGCGCCGCGATCGTCGGCCCCTCCGACACCCCCGGCATCGGCAAGGTGATCTGGGGCTCGGACGGCTCGCAGAAGGACGTCATCTCGCAGACCCAGGCCTGGGACACCGCGTTCGCCAAGCCCGACGCCGTCAACGGCGCGGGTGAGGAGGCCAAGTGGCCGGCCCTGCGGATGGAGGGCCAGACGGTCTTCCGCTGGGCCGTCTGGGAGATGGCCAAGGTGGCCCAGCAGGCGCTGGACGCCGCCGGCATCACCGCCGACCAGCTCGGCGCCTTCATCCCGCACCAGGCCAACATGCGCATCACCGATGCCATGATCAAGGCCCTCAAGCTGCCCGACTCGGTGCCGGTCGCCCGCGACATCACCGAAACCGGGAACACCTCGGCGGCCTCCATCCCGTTGGCGATGGAGCGCATGCTGGAGAGCGGCGAGGCCCGCAGCGGAGACCTCGCGCTGATCATCGGGTTCGGGGCGGGTCTCGTGTACGCCGCGGCAGTCGTTACGCTCCCCTAGGCGCGTTTCGCCCCACTCATCCGCAAGCCTGCGTCCGTCCGCCGGTCGGACGCGTTCAACACCGAAGAGGAGCAGCCAGTATGGCTATGGACAAGGCCGAGGTCCTGGAAGGTCTCGCCGAGATCGTCAACGAGATCGCCGGCATCCCGACCGAGGACGTCCAGATCGACAAGTCGTTCACCGACGACCTGGACGTCGACTCGCTCTCCATGGTCGAGGTCGTCGTGGCCGCCGAGGAGCGCTTCGACGTCAAGATCCCGGACGACGAGGTCAAGAACCTGAAGACCGTCGGCGACGCCGTCGAGTACATCGTCACCAACGCCGCCTGAGCGGTCGCGTGATCGTCGGTCGGCTCGCCGAGTCGGCCGACCCGCCGGCCGGGCCGCCCCCACCGGGCGCCCGGCCGGGCCCCACCCCCCGGCTCGCCGCCGACCCCGCACCAACGTGAGAGAAGAAGAACCAGTGACCGCTGAAAACCGTACCGTGGTCGTCACGGGTATCGGCGCCTTCACGCCGCTGGGCGGCGACGCCGCCACCACCTGGGAGAACCTGGTGGCGGGCCGTTCCGGAGTGTCGGCCCTGACCGAGGAGTGGGCCGCGGACCTGCCCGTCCGCATCGCCGCCCGCACCGCGGTCGACCCCGGCGAGATCCTGCCCCGCCCGCTGGCCCGCAAGCTGGACCGCTCGGCGCAGTTCGCGCTGATCGCCGCCCGCGAGGCCTGGGCCGACGCCGGCTACGAGACCCCGGCCACCGACGAGTCCTCCAAGCTCGCCCCCGAGCGCCTCGGCGCGGTCATCGCCTCCGGCATCGGCGGCGTGACCACCCTCCTCGACCAGTACGACGTACTGAAGGAGAAGGGCTCCCGCAAGGTCTCCCCGCACACCGTCCCGATGCTGATGCCCAACTCCCCGGCGGCCAACGTCGGCCTGGAGGTCGGCGCCCGCGCGGGTGTGCACACCCCCGTCTCCGCCTGCGCCTCCGGCGCCGAGGCGATCGGCTACGCGATCGAGATGATCCGCAGCGGCCGCGCCGACGTCGTGGTGGCCGGCGGCACCGAGGCCGCGATCCACCCGCTGCCGATCGCCGCGTTCGCCAACATGATGGCGATGTCCAAGAACAACGACGATCCCGAGCGCGCCTCGCGCCCGTACGACAAGGGCCGCGACGGCTTCGTCCTCGGCGAGGGCGCCGGCGTCGTCGTGCTGGAGTCGGTCGAGCACGCCGAGGCCCGCGGGGCCCGGATCTACTGCGAGGCCGTGGGCCAGGGCCTGTCCTCGGACGCCCACCACATCGCCCAGCCCGAGCCGACCGGCGCCGGCGTGGCCCGCGCGCTGGCCGACCTGTTCGACCGCAACACCCTCGACAAGGCCGAGATCGTGCACGTCAACGCGCACGCCACCTCGACCCCGCAGGGCGACACCGCCGAGCTGAAGGCGCTGCGCAAGGAGCTCGGCGAGCACCTGGACCACATCGCCGTCTCGGCCACCAAGTCGATGACCGGCCACCTGCTGGGCGGCGCCGGCGGCATCGAGACCGTCGCCACCGTGCTGGCCCTCTACAACCGGCTCGCCCCGCCGACCATCAACGTCGAGGAGCTCGACGACGACGTGGACGCGGACATCGTGCGCGACGAGGCCCGCGCGCTGCCCGCCGAGGGCCGGATCGCGGCGCTGAACAACTCGTTCGGCTTCGGCGGCCACAACGTGGTGCTGGCCTTCCGCACCCGCTGACCCGCCCGTACGTCCGGAAGGGGCCGGCGCTCTTCGTGAGCGCCGGCCCCTTCCGTCGTTCCGGGGGTGCGTGCCGGCGGTCAGACCACCTGGTGCAGCCAGCGCACCGGCGCGCCCTCACCGGCGTACCGGAACGGCTCCAGCTCGTCGTCCCAGGGCTTGCCGAGCAGCCGGGAGATCTCGGCCTCCAGGTCGGCCCCCTCGCTGCGGGCGCGCAGCAGGACGGCGCGCAGCCGGTCCTCGGGGATCAGGATGTCCCCGTGGATGCCCGTGACGGCGTGGAAGATGCCGAGCGAGGGCGTGCTGCTGTAGCGCTCGCCCTCCGCCGTGGCGCAGGGCTCGCTGGTGACCTCGTACCGCATCAGCTGCCAGCCGCGCAGCGCGGAGGCGAGCTTCGAGGCCGTACCGGGCTCACCCTGCCAGGAGAGCTCGGCGCGCCAGTGTCCGGGTGCGACCGGCTGGCGGATCCAGTCCAGGCTCACCCGCACACCGAGCACTCCCGCGACGGCCCACTCGACGTGCGGGCACAGCGCGCGGGGCGCGGAGTGGATGTAGAGAACTCCACGTGTCGTCACCGGGACCTCCAGGCTGTGGACGAGGGTCGCCTTCCCCAGCTGCCTCGTGCCTGCAGTTGATCCACAGTTACCCACGTTTGCCGACATTAAGCCACTAAATTGAGCAAAACGGACAGGCTTTCGCTCAATGCTAGTCGAATCCTCAACGAGGTCTACCCCTCGGCCGGATCTCTCCCCCGAACGGCCCCATCGCCAGGCGGGACCACCGTACCGCGCCGCCCCGCACGATGGATGACGTGCTTTCGGATCCGGCCGGAATACGGTAGTGCGACGCCCCTCCCTGCGCCGTGCATGCAAACCGCCCCGCGCGCCCGGGGCGGGCGGCGGGGCGGTCGGATTCCCTGATGACGGGTCAGGCGCCCAGGCGGACGACCATCTTGCCGGTGTTGGCGCCGCGCAGCAGGTCGATGAAGGCCTCCACCGCGTTCTCGAAGCCGTCCACCACGGTTTCGTCGGAACGGAGTTCACCGGCCGCGAGCCAGCCCGCGACCTCGCCGACGAACTGCGGCTGGAGCGCGGCGTGGTCGCCGACCAGCATGCCCTCCAGGCGCAGCCGCTTGCCGATCGCGAGCGCGAGGTTGCGCGGGGCGGCGGGCGCGGCGGTGTCGTTGTACTGGGCGATGGCGCCGCAGAGCACCGCGCGGCCGTGCACGCCGAGCGCGCCGATCGCGGCCTCCAGGTGGTCGCCGCCGACGTTGTCGAAGTAGAGGTCGATGCCCTCCGGGGCGACCTTGGCGAGCTGCTCGGCGACCGGGCCGTCCTTGTAGTTGAAGGCGGCGTCGAAGCCGTACTCGTCCACCAGCTTGGCGACCTTCTCCGCGGAGCCGGCCGAGCCGACCACCAGGGAGGCGCCCTTGAGCCGGGCGATCTGGCCGACCAGCGAGCCGACCGCGCCGGCCGCGCCGGAGACGAAGACCTTGTCCCCCTCCTTGAGGGCGCCCACGGCGAGCAGGCCCGCGTAGGCGGTCAGGCCGGGCATGCCGAGCACGCCGAGGTAGGCGGAGAGCGGGGCGGCGGCGGCGTCGACCTTGACGGCGCGCTTGGCGTCGACGGTCGCGTACTCGCGCCAGCCGAGGCCGTGCAGCACGGCGTCGCCGGGGGCGAAGCCCTCGGCCTCCGAGGCGACGACGTAGCCGACGGCGCCGCCGTCCATGGCCTCGCCCAGCCGGAACGGCGGCAGGTAGGACTTCACGTCGTTCATCCGGCCGCGCATGTACGGGTCGACCGAGAGGAAGGCGTTGCGGACCAGGATCTCGCCCGGGCCGGGGGTGCGGACCGGGGCCTCGACGAGGGCGAAGTCGGCCGGGACCGGCCAGCCCTGCGGACGCGCGGCGAGGTGCCACTCACGGGCGGTGGTCGGCGCTGCCTGCTCTGCCATCGGATTGTTCCTTTGTTCCTGGGAGTGATCGGCGGTGTCTCACACATGAAATGTTGAGTGAATGAAGTAACGATGGACATGAAAGGTTCAGGTTGTCAACTTTTCAGGTAGACTGTGCCCCATGGAGACGCAGCCGACCGCGGCCGCCACGCCGCAGCAGCCCGACGAGATCACCCGCGAGGTCGTCGACCTCATGGCCAACCTGGTCGCGCTCTTCCACCGCGAGTACGAGGACGCCGCGGCCGCCCGGTCGCTCACCGGGGCCCAGGCCAAGGTGCTCGCCCTCCTGCGCCGGGGGCCGATGCCGATGCGGCAGATCGCCCAGACGCTCAGCTGTGAGCCGTCGAACATCACCGGCATCGTCGACCGCCTGGAGTCCCGCGGCTTCGTGACCAGAGAGGCCGACCGGCAGGACCGCCGGGTCAAGCTGGTCGCCGCCACCGACAGCGGCGCCGCCGCCTCCGAGGAGTTGCGCGAGTCGCTGAACTTCGCCCGCGAGCCGCTGGCTGCGCTCGGCCAGGACGAGCGGACGGTCCTGCGCGACCTGCTCCGACGGATGCTCACGGGCGCCTCCGGGCCCGGAGCGTGACCAGCATCACAGGCGCGGGCGCCGAACCCGGACCTTCACCGAGGTAACCGAACGCCTTCCCGAAACGTCTAATGTTCGAACACCGAACAGCAACAGACGAAGACGGGGGGACCGCGAGGATGAGCAGCAGCTCGCCCAGGCGGCGTTTCCTGCGGACCGCCATCGGCCTGGCCGCCGTCCTGGTGCTGTCCGTCGTGGGGGCCGGGGCCTGGTTCTACCACCGGCTCGACCACAACATCACCACATTCGACGCGGGCGGCGTCGCCACCGAGCGCCCGCCCGCGCCGGCCCCGGCGACGCCGGGTGCCCAGGTGCCGGTCAACGTCCTGCTGCTCGGCTCGGACACCCGGGACGACGGCAACGACGCGCTCGGCGGCGGCGACGAGGGCGTCGGCAACTCGGACACCGCGATCCTGGTGCACATATACGCGGACCACAAGCACGCCGTCGGCGTCTCGATACCCCGGGACACCCTGGTCACGATCCCGTCCTGCAAGCTGCAGGACGGCACCTGGACCAGGCCGCGCAACGACCAGATGTTCAACTCGGCCTTCAGCCTGGGCCAGTTCGCGCACGGCAACCCGGCCTGCACGCAGAACACCGTCGAGAGCCTCACCGGCCTGCGGATCGACCACACCGTCGTGGTCGACTTCAAGGGCGCGGCCGCGATGACCGAGGCCATCGGCGGCGTGGACGCCTGCGTGCCCAACGACGTCGACCAGTACGGCATCCACCTCAAGAAGGGCCTGCAGAAGCTCTCCGGACAGTCCGCGGTGGACTACCTGAGGACGCGGCACGGCATCGGCGACGGCTCGGACATAGGCCGGATGAAGCGCCAGCAGGCCTTCCTCTCCTCGATGATCAAGAAGGTCCAGGCCCAGGGCTTCTCGCTGCCCACCCTGCTGCCGCTGGCCGACGCGGCCACCAAGTCGCTCACCGTGGACGAGGGCCTCGGCACCGCGATGAAGCTCGTGGACTTCGCCCGGTCCGTCCAGGACATCAAGCTCTCCGACGTCACCTTCGTCACCGCGCCCTGGCGCTTCGCCGGGGAGCGCGTCCGGCTGGTGCAGCCCGACGCGGACACCCTGTGGAAGCTGCTCAAGGAGGACCGCACCCTCGACGGTCAGGGCACCGCGGGCACGGGCGCGGCCACCGCGTCCGCGAGCGCCGGCGCGACGGCGTCCGCCTCCGCCGGGCCGCTCGCGCCCGAGCAGGCCGCGGCGCCGGTCGTCGTGGTCAACGGGGTCGGCACCTCGGGCCTGGCCGGCTCCGGCGCGGCGGCGCTCAAGGCGCGCGGCTTCACGAACGTCACGCTCGGCGCCAACGACCCCGGGCGGCAGACCACCCAGGTCTCCTACGACCCGGCGCTGAAGGCCGCCGCCGACCAGGTGGCCGCCCTCTTCCCGGGGGCCAAGGCCGTCGAGGAACCCGGCAGCGGGGCGGTCACCGTCACCCTCGGCCGCGACTACCAGCCGGCCGGCACCCAGATCAACGACCTGGGCGCGAGCCCGAGTCCGACCGCGACGGTGCCCGGCGGGATCCCGACGGGCATAGCGGAGAACGAGCGCAACGCCGACACCGACCCCTGCACGAACCTCACGTTCGGGTAGGACGCCGGGCAGGGCTCAGACCGGGTCCGGCAGGCCCGTGACGACGGCCGTCAGACGGGTGCCGCGGGGGAACTCCCCCTCGGCGGCCAGGTCGTGGAGGGCGGCCAGGAGCTTCGCGACGTACCGGCGCTCCAGCGCGACGCCGTGTCGGCGCTCGAACCGCTCGGCGAAGGCGGCGAGTTCGGGCCGGACCTTGCCGTAGCCGCCGCCGTGGTGGGCGTGGTCGATCCGCCAGTTGCCGAACTCCCGCCCGTACGCGGCCCGGTGGAGCCGCGCGACCTCGTCCTCCAGGTAACCCGCGCCGCCGCGCAGCACCGCCACGCCGAGCGCCCGGGCACCGGACGGCAGGCCCGCCGCGATCCCGGCCAGCGTGCCGCCGGTGCCGACCGGACAGCAGACGACGTCACGGGCGCCGAGGTCGGTCAGCTCGGCCGGGATCGCCGCCGCGCCGATCGCGGCGAGCGCGTTGGAACCGCCCTCGGGGAGCACCAGGCACGGGCCCCACCGCCGTTGCAGCGCCGCCCGGCCCTCCGCATCGGCGGAGCCACTGCGGCCGGTCGCCTCGCGGTACTCCGTGCGGGACAGGAAGGCGAGCTCCATCCCGGCCGCCTCGGCCGCCCGCAGCGACCAGTTGCGCGGCCGGCTGGCCAGCTCGTCGCCGCGGACGAGTCCGACGCTCTCCAGCCCCAGCGCCGCGGCGGCCACCGCGACCGCGCGCAGGTGCGTGGAGTACGCGCCGCCGAAGGTGAGCAGCCGGGTGTGGCCCTGCTCGACCGCCGCCGCCAGGTTGGGCCCGAGCTTGCGCCACTTGTTGCCGGGGACGGCCGGGTGCAGGAGGTCGTCCCGCTTGAGCCGGAGCTCGACCCCGGCCCGGGCGAGCGCCTCGTCGGTGCAGTCCACCAGCGGGGTCGGCAGCAGAGCGGGTTCGAGCACCGTCCCAGGTTACCGAGGCGGCGTCGGCGTCAGCAGGCCCAGGTTGTAGCCGGCGGCGACGGCGGACGCGCGGTCCTTGACGTCGAGCTTCGTGTAAATGTGGATGAGGTGGGTCTTCACCGTCGCCTCGCTGATGAACAGCCGGGCCGCGGCCTCCCGGTTGGTCGCGCCGGAGGCGACCAGCTCCAGCACCTCCACCTCGCGCGGACTGAGCGCCTCCCGGACCGGCTCGCGGACCTGGCCGAGCAGTTTGGCGGCGACCGTCGGCGCGATCACCGAGGCGCCGCGGGCGGCCTCCCGGACGGCGTGGAAGAGCTCCTCGCGGGCCGCGTCCTTGAGCAGGTAGCCGGTCGCGCCGGCCCGGACGGCGGGCAGCACGTCCGCGTCGGTGTCGTACGTCGTGAGCACCAGCACCCGGCTGGTCAGGCCGCGCTCGGCCATCGTGCGGATCGTCGTGACGCCGTCCATCCGCGGCATCCGCAGGTCCATCAGCACGACGTCCGGGAGCAGCGCGGCGATCAGCGGCAGCGCCTCCGCGCCGTCGCCGGCCTCGCCGACCACCTCGAAGCCGGGGGCGGCGGTGAACATGCCGCGCAACCCGTCCCTGACCACCGGGTGGTCGTCGACCAGCAGCAGCCTGATCGGTGCCTCGTTCACGAAGGTCCCCCTCATTCCTCGATGCCGATCGCCGGCAGGGTCGCGGTCACCGTGGTGCCGGCGCCCGGTTCGGTCTCCAGGTCGAGCCGGCCCGCGAGGCGCTCGGCGCGGCGGCGCATCACGGCGAGACCGTAGCCGCCGCCGGTGGCCCGGGAGGCCGGTTCGGCGGCCGGGTCGAAGCCGACGCCGTCGTCCCGGACGTCCAGGGTGACGAGGCCGGGCATGTAGGAGAGCGTCAGTCCGACCCGGCCCGCCCGCGCGTACTTGGCGGCGTTGGCGAGCGACTCCTGGGCGATCCGCAGCAGCGTCACCTCGACCTCGGGGTGCAGCGGGCGGGCCTCGCCGGTGACGGTCAGCCCGGCGGTCGTGCCGTTGCGCTCCTGCCACTGCTCGGCGAGCTCGGCCAGCGCCTCCGGCAGGGCGGCGCGCTCCAGTTCCAGCGGGCGCAGCGCGTGGACGGCCCGGCGGGCCTGGGTGAGGCTCTCGCGGGCGAGGCCGGCCGCGTTGTCGAGGTGGCGGCGCCACTGCTCGACCGGGGTGTCCTGCTCGCGGGCCAGGTCGGCGGCCTGGAGCTGGGTGACGATGCCGGCCAGGCCCTGGGCGACGGTGTCGTGCAGTTCGCGGGCGAGCCGGCGGCGCTCGTCGGCGGCCCCGGCCTCGCGGGCCTGGACCAGGAGCTGGGCGTGCAGTCCGGCGTTCTCGGCGAGCATCTCGGTCAGCAGCCGGTTGGCCTCGGCGAGTTCGGCGTTGGCGGCCTTGCGGCGCAGGCTCAGCCGGTCGGTGACCTCGCTGAGCGCGAGGATCACGCCGACGACCACCAGGTTGAAGGCCATGACCGCGAGGAGCCCGCCGACCTGGGCGGCGCCGGCGGGCAGCACCCCGCCGGTCTGGGAGAGCGCGCTCGGCACGGTGGTGGCCGCCGCGCCGGCGATCCGGGCCCGGCCGCGCAGGTACCGGGCGGCGTGCAGGTAGCCGGTGAAGGCGAAGAACCCGAAGTACGGGTTGTCCAGCACCAGGACGGTGATCAGCACCAGCAGGACGGCGAAGTGGGCACCGGCCCAGCGGGCGCGCCCGTCCGGGAGCGGCCGGCGGTCGAGGGCGGAGCGCAGCACCAGCCACAGGAACGCGGCGGCCGCCGCCGGGAGGGTGGCGGCGGCGGAGCGCGCGGTCGGGACCGGGACCAGGAGGGCCAGCGCGAGGGCGATCAGCAGGGCGACGTAGCACAGCGGGCCGATCAGCCGGTCCAGGCGGTGCTGCCAGTCGCCGAGGGTGTTCTCGTCCGCGGCCGGCTCCTTGATCATTCCCACCGGAACAGCTTGGCAGCGGCGGCGCCCGCGAGCACCGCGTACGCGGCGAGTGTGAGCAGGCCCACGGCGTGCGGGAAGTGTCCGTTCCAGGAGTCCTGGAGGGCCTGGACGGCGGCACCGCTCGGGGTGAAGTCGCCGATCCGGTCGAGCAGCGCGGGCGACATGTCGCGGGGCAGCCAGATCCCGGAGAAGAACATCATCGGGAAGAAGGCGAGGGCGCCGACCGCGTTGCCGGCCTTGGCCGAGGGGACGAACGAGGCGATCAGCAGGCCGACCGACATCATCGCGGCGGCGGCGAGCACGAAGGCCAGCAGGAAGCCCAGCGGCTTGCGCGGCAGCGGCACCCCGAGGGCGAGCCCTCCGAGGACGACCAGCAGCACCGAGACGGTCGCGATGCCGACGTACATCGGCACGAGCGCGCCGAACAGCAGCCCCGGGCGGACCGGGCTGGCCGACATCCGGCGCAGCACGCCGCGCTCGCGGTAGGCGGAGAGCAGCGACGGCAGGCCGTTGAGACCGAGCAGCAGCAGGGTGAAGACGGCCAGGATCGGCGCGTACAGCTGGATGGTGCTCATGCCGTGCAGGTCGGGCGAGGTGCGGCGCAGGGCCGGGATGCAGCCGAGGACGACCAGCAGCAGGACCGGGAAGGCCAGGCTGAAGAACGCGGTCAGCGGGTCGCGGAGGAACAGGCGGGCCTCGACGGTGGCCAGGCGGCGGACGGCGTGGACGGTGTGGTTCATGGCGGTGGGTCCGTTTCTGGAGTGCGGTGGCTCAGGCGTGGTGGCGGGTGAGGGCGAGGTAGGCGTCGTCGAGGCTGTGCTCGCGGATCCGCAGGCCGGTGACGACGATGCCCTCGCGGGCGAGCAGGCCGGTCACCTCGTCGGCGAAGTCCCCGGTGCCGGTGACCTCGATCCGGCCGTCCCGCTCCTCGACGGCGGTGACCCCGGGCAGGGCGGCCAGCCGGGCGGTGTCCAGCGGCGCGGTGGGACGGAAGCCCAGGGTGCCGCCGGTACCGGAGCGGGCGACCAGCTCGGCCGGGGTGCCGGCGGCGACGATCCGCCCGCCGTCCAGGACGGCGGCCCGGTCGCAGAGCGCCTCGACCTCGTCCATGAAGTGCGAGACCAGCACCACCGTCACGCCGTTGTCGCGGATCCGGCGGACCAGCTCCCAGGTGTCCCGGCGGCCCTGCGGGTCGAGCGCGGTGGTCAGCTCGTCCAGGAACGCCACCTCCGGGTCGCCGACCAGCGCGAGGGCGATGAACAGCCGCTGGCGCTGGCCGCCGGAGAGCTTGTCGAAGGGCGTCCGGACCTCGCCGGCCAGCCCCCACTCGTCGAGCAGCTCGCGCGGCTCCCGCGGCTTCGGGTAGAGGGCGGCGTACAGCTCCAGCGCCTCTCCGACCCGCAGCGCGCCCTGTAGCTGGGCCTGCTGGAGCTGGATGCCGATCCGGGGGCGCAGCCTGTGCGCGTCGCGGACCGGGTCCAGGCCGAGCACCCGGACGGTCCCGGAGTCGGCCCGGCGCAGGCCCTCGCAGCACTCGACGGCGGTGGTCTTGCCGGCGCCGTTCGGGCCCAGCAGACCGAACACCTCGCCGCGCTCCACGGTGAAGGACACGTCCTCCAGCACCTGGCGCCGCCCGTACGCCTTCCGCAGGCCCGCCACCTCGATCACGGCCATCGTGCCGCTCCCTCCCGTTCGTCCCGGGCGCTCCCCGGCTCACAACGAGCTTCCCGCGCGGGGGCCTTGCGGCGGATCGACCAGCCGGTCCTATTGCTCGGACGATGCGGTGGAGCGCCGATCAACCGTTCGGTGGATGGCGGGTGGCGGCGCCGGGGGCGGACAGCACGGAGCCCGGCCGCCGGATCGGCGGCCGGGCTCACGGTCGTACGGTCGTTCGGTCGTGCGGTCGTGCGGTCGTGCGGTCGTGCGGTCGGGTCAGCCCGCCCCGCCGTCCGAGTTCTGGGCGTCGACCGCGCGGCGCAGGGCGCGCCGGATGGGGCCGGTGACGGGGGCCAGCTTGTCGATCCTGGCCCGGAACTCGCGGCGCCGGCGCCGCGTCAGGACCGAGCCCAGCCGGGCGCCGTCGGCCAGCGCGACCAGGGCGGCGTCGGCCCGGTCGACCCGGCTGAGCGGGCCCTTCAGCGCCGACGTGATGCCCGAGGCCAACGCCTTGTGCACCCGGGGCTCCGGCAGGGTGACCCGGGCGACCGGGAAGATCCTGAGGACCCGGCGCTTCTCGACCCGGATCCGGCCGGCGGCCGCGAGCCCGTCGCGAACCATGTGCGACGGAAATCCCTGGCGCCCGATCCAGCTCTTCCAGCTGCGCCGGCGTCCCTGGCGAATCTGCTCCAGCAGCCGGGCGGACAGCGGGTCGAGGCCGTCGGCCGCGCCGTCGACGCCGACCGGGTGCCGGCCGTCGTCGCGGATCAGCCCGCGGTGGAGGAGTTCGGTGAGCGCCGCCGCCCGCAGGGCCGGGTCGAGGTTCAGGGTGCCGGTGTGCCGCCCGCGCTCGGGGTCGTAGGCCAGCAGGTACAGCTTCTCCGGGAGGGTGGTGGGCACGTCCATCGTGGGCTCCAGGCTGGGGACGGGTGGGTGGGCCGCCCGGTCAGTCGGCGTCGGGGCCGTCCTCCGGGCTCTCCTTGGGCGGTCGGCCGCGCCGGGGAAGCGTCGCCGCACCGCTGGGCATCCGCCCCGCGTCGGTGAGGGCGCGGCGGAGCAGGAACTCGATCTGTGCATTCGCACTGCGCAGTTCGTCCGCCGCCCACCGGGCCAGCGCGTCGTGCACCGTCGGGTCCAGGCGCAGCAGGATCTTCTTCCGCTCGGTCGCCAACGCCGCGCCGCTCCTTACTGGTAGAGGGAGCCCGTGTTCACGACCGGCTGGGTGCCGCGGTCTCCGCAGAGCACCACCAGGAGGTTGCTCACCATGGCCGCCTTGCGCTCCTCGTCCAGTTCGACGACGTCGCGCTCGGCCAGCCGGTCCAGGGCCTCCTCGACCATACCGACGGCGCCCTCGACGATCAGCCTGCGCGCGGCCACCACGGCCCCGGCCTGCTGGCGCTGCAGCATCACCTGGGCGACCTCGGGCGCGTACGCGAGCCGGGTGATCCGGGACTCGACGACCCGCACGCCGGCCGACACGACCCGGGCGCCGATCTCGGCGGAGAGCTTGCGGGTGATCTCCTCGGCGCCGTCGCGCAGCGACAACTCGCCCTCGCGGTGGGCGTCGTAGGGGTAGCTGCCGGCGATGTGCCGGACGGCGGTCTCGGTCTGGATGGCGACGAAGTCGGTGTAGTCGTCGACCTCGAACACGGCCTTGGCGGTGTCCTCGACCTGCCAGACCACAACGGCGGCCATCTCGATCGGGTTGCCGTCGGCGTCGTTGACCTTGCTGGTCTCGGTCTCGTGGTTGCGGATCCGGGTGGAGATCCGGCGACGGCTGGTGAAGGGGTTCACCCAGCTCAGGCCCTCGGTGCGGATGGTGCCGCGGTAGTCGCCGAGCAGCTGGACCACCCGGGCCTCGCCGGGCGAGACCACGGTCAGGCCGGCCAGCACCACCAGCGAGGCCAGCGCGAGCACCGGCCCGGCGACCACCAGGGCGGTGCCGAGGCCCTTGGTGCCGCCGGCGATCTGCACGCCGCCGACGATGACCAGGGCGGCGCCCGCGACCAGCCCGAGCAGGCCGGCCCCGAGGACCGGCAGGCCGGCGCGGGGGGTGATGAGGCGTTCGGTGATCTTGGGGACCGGCAGGTCCAGGACGGGGCCGTCTTCGTCGTCGACGTCGACGGGGATGCGCGGTGTGGTCATGGGACCGGCTCCTCCAGCGAGTGATTCCGCCTAGCAATCAAAGTGATATCACTTTTCGCGCAAGCGGGCCAGGGGCCGGAACGGAACGACGGGAGGTGGCGGCCGAGAGACCGCAAACGCGCTGCTCAGGCGCCCGGAACGTCAGCGGAACGTTCCCGAGCCCTTACCGAGCGGGTGAACTTCGGCGTGTAATCACCGCCGGACGGTCGCCGTTCGCCTACAGTTCTCGCAGGTCAGCGACCCCGCGGCCCGATGGGCCGGTCGATCTGGGTGGGGCGGGTGGGACTCGAACCCACGACCAAGGGATTATGAGTCCCCTGCTCTAACCGGCTGAGCTACCGCCCCGGTTCGCCGCGCGCGCCGGTCGTCGGCCACGGCAGCAGCAGACGGCCCCGAAAGGCCGTCCCGGGCAGCATAGCCGGTCGATCACCCGCGGTGCGCGCCGGGGGCGCACATGGGGTGCGCAGGCGTGCACGCGGTTTCCGTGCGGACCAGTCCGGTTGGCACGCGCGGCGGCGGGCGGGCAGCCTGAGCGGGTGACGATGCGTGAGGCGGGAGTGGCGGCGGGCACCGTGCTGGTGCTGCTGGCGGCGGCCGGCTGCACCACGGCGGCCCGGCCCGGCGCCGGCGCCCCGACCGTCACCTCGGCCCCGGCCTCGCCCGGCGCCTCGTCCGCCACGTCGGACGGCGCCCACGGCTGGAGCCGCCAGCGCCTCAAGGGCGCGATCGGCAAGCACACCGGGATCACCCGCACCGCCCGGCCCACCGTGCTCAACGGCCTGGTCGGCGCCGTCTTCACCCGCAACGCGGACGGCGACCACTTCTGCACCGCCAGCGTGGTCGACAGCGCCGGCCAGAACCTCGTCGTCACCGCCGCGCACTGCGTCTGGGACCCGAAGCTCGGCCAGCGCAGCGACCTGGTCTTCGTGCCCGGCTACCGCAACGGCGACACCCCGAGCGGCATCTGGCCGCTGGTGGCCGTCACCGTCGACGACGGCTGGAAGGACCACGCCGACCCGGACGTCGACGTCGCCTTCGCCGTCGTCGGGCCTCAGAACGGGCAGCAGGTGCAGCAGGTGCTCGGCGCCAACAAACTGGGCGTCGACCTCGGCTACCAGCTCCCCGTGCGGGTCACCGGCTACCCCGGGACCAGCGACGTCCCGATCACCTGCGCCAACAACACCGTCGAACAGAGCCCCACCCAGCTGCGGATCGACTGCCCCGACTACACCGGCGGCACCAGCGGCAGCCCGTGGGTCACCGACTTCGACCCGAGCACCAGGACCGGCACGGTGGTCGGCGTGATCGGCGGCTACCAGGAGGGCGGCGACAACCCCGACATCTCGTACACCAGCTACTTCGGGGACCGCGTCCAGGCGCTCTACGACCGCGCGACCCAGTAGCCGGGCGGGTCCGGGCGCCCCGCCGCGGTGTGATCGAACGACCGGCAGTGGCGCTGCCGCGCGCGGCCTGGTAGATCTTCCTCACGAACGGCGGATCGAAGGACCCGCACCAGCCCCGAGGAACGAGACGGAGCCCCGATGGCCCCCCGCCCGGCACGGCCCGCGCGCGCCGCACGGACGGCCGCGCTGACGGCCCTGCTGCTCGCCGCCGGCACCGCCTGCGCCGGGACGGACCAGGCGCCCACCGCCGAGGTCGCGCAGCAGAGCGCGGCCCGCGACCGCATCGGCACCCTCTCGGTCCGCACCCCGCAGGGCCCGCGGGCCTGCACGGCCAGCGTCGTCCAGAGCCCCGGGCACAACCTGCTGGTGACCGCCGCGCACTGCGTGCACAACCGCAGGGTCGGCCTGCTGGACGGCCTGGTGTTCACCCCCGGCTACCGCAACGGATACTCCCCCTACGGGAGTTGGCCGGTGCAGTCGATCACCGTCGACCCCCGCTGGGCGGACGACGACGATCCCGAGTACGACGTGGCGTTCATCACCGTCCGCCCGGTCGACGGCCGGGAGGTCGAGGACGCCGTCGGCGGCAACCGGCTCGCCACCGGCCAGGGCTTCGGGCTGGACGTGTCGGTCACCGGCTACCCCAACGAGCGCGACGAGCCGATCACCTGCTCGGTCCGGACCCGCTCGCAGAGCCCCACCCAGGAGCGCTTCGACTGCGGCGGCTACACCGACGGCACCAGCGGCAGCCCGTGGGTCACCCCCGGCGGGACGGTCGTCGGCGTCATCGGCGGCTACGAGGAGGGCGGGGACACCCCCGGCACGTCGTACAGCATCACCTTCGACGGCCGGGTCTCCGACCTGTACCAGCAGGCGACCGCCTGACGGCCCGGGGGTGACGGGGCCCGGGGTGACAGAGCTCGGTGTGACGGAGACGACACGTAGGCGGGAAACACGAAGGCCCCCCGGTCGTCCGAGGGGCCTTCGCTCTGAGCAGTCACCGGGCGCACCCGGTGCAGCTCCCGCATTTGGACTCGAACCAAAAACCTGCCGGTTAACAGCCGGCTGCTCTGCCAATTGAGCTATGCGGGATCGCGGTACACAACTGCCGTACCACGGACGGAAGAACGGACCCCGAGGGACCGCTTCCGGAGCTCCCCCAATTGGACTCGAACCAATAACCTGCCGATTAACAGTCGGCTGCTCTGCCAATTGAGCTATGGGGGATCGGCTTCCGCTCCGGCCCCCGGTTCCCCGGGCTCCTCGGCGTTCGCTGCGGGACATACATTAGCGCACTCGGGGGGGTGGTCCGCCAATCGCTTTCCCCCGCCGCCCCGGAGCCCCGTGCGGCGTGCCCCGCGCGCGCCGGGCGCACCCCCCGGGGATGCTGGGGACGCGGACGGTTCGCCGTCCCGACGGACGGGTAGGGCAATGCGGCAGAAGGCCGCCAGGAGAGGGTGGAATCCGATCATGTGGAAGCTGTCGTTGGCCGTCGGACTCGCGGCCGGCTACGTCCTTGGCTCCCGGGCCGGGCGCCAACGCTACGACCAGATCGCCAAGGTCACCCGGCAGATCGCCCGGAGCCCCAAGGTCCAGGGCGCGACGGACCGGGCCAGGCAGCAGGCCGGCGCAGTGGCCGGGAAGGCCGCCGGCGCGGTCGCGGACCGGGTCGGCGACCACCTGCCGGCCGCCGTGACCGACCGGGTGCCGTACTTCAACCGGGCCCGCCCGGAGGACGACGGCTGGGGCACCTTCCGGCCGTGACACCCCGGTGAAGCCCGGGTGTCCGGGGGGCCGAAGACAGGCCCCCCGGGTACCGAACGGGCAAAGGCCTCCCCGGTCCGGACGCGTCCCGGGCCGGGCTGAGGCATGATCTCGACATGGCCATCGTCGCGGGGATAGACAGCTCGACCAGTCGCACCCGGATCGTCGCGTGCGACGCCGAGACCGGTGCCGTGCTGCGCTCCGGGAAGGCTCCGCACCCCGTCCCCGAGGGCACCGAGACCCGGGCCGGCGAGGCCGACCCGCAGGTCTGGCTGCACTCCCTCGGCGACGCGGCCGCCGACGGCCTGCTGGAGGGCGTCCGCGCGATCGGAGTCAGCGCGCAGCAGCACGGCATGATCGGCCTCGACGCGGGCGGCGTGCTGGTGCGGCCCGCGATCCTCTGGCACGACCCGCGCTCCAGCGGGGCCGCCGCCAAGCTGCTCGACGCCCTCGGCGGCCCGGCCGCCTGGACGGCCGCGATCGGCGCCGTCCCCGGGCCGACGTACACCATCGCCAAGCTGCGCTGGCTGGCCGAGTTCGAGCCCGCCAACGCCCGTCGGGTGGCCGAGGTGCTGCTGCCGCACGACTGGCTGGTCTCCCAGCTGCTCGGCAGCCCCAAGCGCCGCACCACCGACCGGGGCGACGCCTCCGGCACCGGCTACTGGTCCCCGATCACCGGCGAGTACCGGCAGGACCTGGTGAAGCTCGCGCTCGGCCACGAGCTGAAGCTGCCCGACGTCCTCGGCCCCGCCGAGCCCGCCGGGCACACCCCCGAGGGCCTGCTGATCTCGGCCGGCACCGGCGACAACATGGCCGCCGCGCTCGGCCTCGGCCTGCGCCCCGGCGACGCGGTGGTCTCGCTGGGCAGCGCCGGGACGATCTTCGCGGTGCACGACCGGGCCGTCGTGGACGCCACCGGGCTGGTCTCCTCCTTCGCCGACGCCACCGGCCACCACCTGCCGATGGTCGCCACCCTGAACGCCGCCCAGGTCCTCCGCTCCACCGCCGCCCTGCTCGGCCAGGACCTCGACGGGCTGAGCGACCTCGCCCTGCACTCCTCCCCCGGCGCGTACGGCCTCGTCCTGCTGCCCTACCTGGACGGCGAGCGGACCCCCGCCCTGCCGCACGCGGCCGGCACCCTGTCCGGCCTGCGGGCCGAGTCGATGGCCCCGCAGCACCTGGCCCGCGCCGCCGTCGAGGGCATGCTCTGCAACATCGCGGACGCCCTGGACGTCCTGCGCGCCCAGGGCGTGGGGATCAAGCGGGTGTTCCTGCTCGGCACCGCCGGACGGCTGCCCGCCGTCCGGCACGTGGCCCCGCTGGTGTTCGGCGTCCCCGTCGTCATCCCCCCGCCGGGCGCCCACGCCGCCCGCGGGGCCGCCCGGCAGGCCGCCTGGGCGTTGGCCGGCACGCCCGGGCCGCCGCAGTGGGAGCTCGCCGGGGCCGAGACCGTCGAGCCCGAGGGCGACCAGGACCTGGCGATCGGCTCCGCGGTGCTGCGCCAGTACCGGGCCGCCCGGGAGCGGATCCACCCGGAGACGGCCGCCTGAGCCGTCCGGCTCCGCGGATCCGCCCGATGAAGGTGCGTCAGCCCGCCCCCGGTGGCAGCGTGGGACGGGACACGGCCACCCGAGCGAAGGGCGACAGGCACCCATGGCGCTGCACAAGGGGGCCGGCGACGACCGCCGGCTGAGCATCAGCCCGTTCGTGGCCACCGCCGACCCGCTCGGCGCGATGGAGCTGGCGCCGCCGCTGCACCGCCTCGGCGACGGCCCCGTCCCGGCCGACACCGCCTACCAGCTGATCCACGACGAGCTGATGCTGGACGGCAACGCCAGGCTCAACCTGGCCACCTTCGTCACCACCTCCATGGAGGTGCAGGCCACCCGGCTGATGACCGAGTGCCTGGACAAGAACATGATCGACAAGGACGAGTACCCGCAGACCGCCGAACTGGAGCGGCGCTGCGTGGCGATCCTCGCCGACCTGTGGCACGCCCCCGACCCGGACGCCGCCGTCGGCTGCTCCACCACCGGCTCCAGCGAGGCCTGCATGCTGGCCGGCCTCGCGCTCAAGCGCCGCTGGATGCGCCGCAACGCCGAGCGCTACGCGGCCGGGGCCCGGCCCAACCTGGTGATGGGCGTCAACGTCCAGGTGTGCTGGGAGAAGTTCTGCACCTTCTGGGAGGTCGAGGCGCGCACCGCCCCGATGGAGGGCGAGCGCTTCCACCTCGACGCCCTGCGCGCGGTCGAGCTGTGCGACGAGGACACCATCGGCGTCGTCGGCGTCCTCGGCTCCACCTTCGACGGCTCCTACGAGCCGGTCGCCGAGATCTGCGCGGCCCTGGACGAGCTCCAGCGGCGCACCGGCCTCGACGTCCCGGTGCACGTGGACGGCGCCTCCGGCGGCATGGTGGCGCCCTTCCTCGACCCCGACCTGGTGTGGGACTTCCGACTGCCCAGGGTCGCCTCGATCAACACCTCCGGCCACAAGTACGGGCTGGTCTACCCCGGCGTCGGCTGGGCGCTGTGGCGCGACCACGAGGCGCTGCCGCAGGAGCTGGTCTTCCGGGTCAACTACCTCGGCGGCGAGATGCCCACCTTCGCGCTCAACTTCTCCCGGCCCGGCGCCCAGGTGGTCGCGCAGTACTACACCTTCCTGCGGCTCGGCCGGGAGGGCTTCCGGGCCGTCCAGGGCGCGTCCCGGGAGGTCGCGACCTACCTGTCCGGGAGGATCGGCGAGCTCGACGGCTTCCGGCTGCTCACCCGCGGCGACCAGCTGCCGGTGTTCGCCGTCACCACGGACGACGGCGTCCCCTTCGACGTGTTCGACGTGTCCCGGCGCCTGCGCGAGCGCGGCTGGCAGGTGCCCGCGTACACGTTCCCGGCGAACCGGGAGGACCTGTCGGTGCTGCGGGTCGTGTGCCGCAACGGCTTCTCCCGCGACCTCGCCGACCTGCTGCTGGCCGACCTCGGCCGGTTGCTGCCCGAGCTGCGGCGCCAGCCCGTCCCGCTGAAGGAGCTCGGGGTGCCGGCCCGGACGGGGTTCCACCACTGAACCGTCCCCGCCGGACCTCCCAGTGAACGGCCACGACGGGGAGGGCGCCGGAGCGCCCTCCCCGTCGTGCGTCCCGGTACATCCGGGGCAGCCTCCCCCCGCGAGGCTGCCCCGGACGGTGGGGGTACCGGGACCTGGGTGTCGGACGGACGACCGCTGAACGGTCCGCGTCCGAACGAAGCGTCCGGTGGGCGAACCGCACCGGCTAGAGAACTGTGCACGACGGAGACACGATTGTTCGAGCGTCCCCGGGGGTTGTGAGACACTTCGGTCCGTCTCAGCGCCAGGACCTGGGGTTTGGGACGGCCGAAGGTTGAGGTTGGAGAAGCGGAGACACCCGAACGGCCCGGGGTCGGAGCCCCCCTCACCCGGAGCTCCCCCCGATCGATCCTCCCGATCCACCGTCTCGATTGCATGGAAGGGCCGCATGGGTTCCGCCTGGAAGCAACTGCCCGAGGAGCTGACCGGGCCCGCTCGAAGCCTTGCCGAGGAACTGCGCACGCTCAAGGACGCCGCCGGGCTCTCGCTGTCCGAGCTCGCCACCCGGACCCACTACAGCCGGGCCTCCTGGGAGCGCTGGCTGAACGGCAAGCGGGTCATCACCGAGCAGGCCCTGGACGCGCTGATCGGGGCCGTCGAGTGCGACGGGCCCGCCCTGCGGGCGCTCTGGCAGCAGGCCGTGGCCGGGCCCTCCGGCGCGGAAACCGGTGCGCAGGACACGGCCGCCGAGGCCGACGCGGACGCGGACGCTCCGCGGGTCGCCGGCGTCCAGGACACCGCCGAACCGGTCGAGGTCCTCCCGGCCGGCGAGCCCGAACCCGCCACGGCCTGGTGGCGGCGCCCCGCCCCGCTGCTGGCCTGCGCTGCCGTGGTGGCCCTCGTCCTGGTCCTGGTGGGCCTGCGGGCGACCCGGCACGACGATCCGTCGACGCCCCTCGCGGACCCCGGCACCTCCTCCGCCCCCGTGACGGTGCCCGCCAAGCCCGTCTCGTCCGACCCCACCTGCCAGGCCATGGGCTGCGCGCACAAGAACCCCAAGGACACCGGCTGCGGCAAGGACGCCCGCACGCTGCAGTCCGACGTCATCGGCAAGGTCGTCATCTACCTCCGCTACAGCCAGAAGTGCCAGGCCGTGTGGGCGGCGATCAACGAAGGCCAGCCGCAGGACTACGCGACCATCACCAGCAGCACCGGTGAGAGCGAGCAGGCGCTGATCCACTACGGCTACGACAACTACTCGCTGATGCTCAGCGCGGCGGACCCGGCCGTCACCTTCCAGGTCTGCGGGCACCAGCCCGAGGGCAACCTGTGCATCGCGCCGATGTCCGACCCGGCGGGCATGGTGGCGTCCACCCCGATCCCGGTCGGACCCGCCTCGCCGCCCCCGGGGGTCGGGGGCACGGCGAGTCCCACGGCCGACGCCACCGCGAGCCCGTCCGCCGCTCCCACGGCCGTGTCGTAGCGGCGCCGCTCAGTCGAGGTACCCGCGCAGCTGCGCGGCGAAGGCGTGCTCGCGGAGCTTGACCAGCGTCTTCGACTCGATCTGGCGGATCCGCTCGCGCGTCACCCCGAACACCGAGCCGATCTCCTCCAGCGTGCGCGGGCGCCCGTCGTCCAGCCCGTAGCGGAGCTGGACCACCTGGCGCTCGCGCTCGCCAAGGGTGGCCAGCACCGCCTCCAGGTGCTGGCGCAGCAGGAGGAAGGTCGCGGACTCAGCGGGCGAGGCGGCGTCGGCGTCCTCGATCAGGTCCCCGAGCGCGACGTCGTCCTCCTCCCCCACCGGGGTGTGCAGCGAGATCGGCTCCTGCGCCAGCCGGAGCAGCTCGCGCACCCGCTCCTCCGTCAGTTCGAGCGCCGTCGCGATGTCGGCCGCGCCCGGCTCGACACCGCGCTCCTGGAGCAGCGCCCGCTGCACCCGGACCACCCGGTTGATCAGCTCGACCACGTGCACCGGCACCCGGATCGTCCGGGCCTGGTCGGCCAGGGCCCGGCTCATCGCCTGCCGGATCCACCAGGTGGCGTAGGTGGAGAACTTGTAGCCGCGCGCGTAGTCGAACTTCTCCACCGCCCGGATCAGGCCGAGGTTGCCCTCCTGGACCAGGTCCAGCAGGGTCAGCCCGCGCCCGACGTAGCGCTTGGCGACGGACACGACGAGGCGCAGGTTCGCCTCGATCAGGCGGCGCTTGGCGATCCGGCCGAGCACCACGAGGCAGTCCAGCTCGTCGGCCAGCGGGTCGGGCGGCGGGGGTTCGCGGTGCAGGCGCTCCTCGGCGAACAGGCCCGCCTCGATCCGGCGGGCCAGCTCCACCTCCTCGGCGGCGTTGAGCAGCCGGATCCGGCCGATCTCGCGGAGGTACTGGCGGAGCAGGTCCGCGGCCGAGCCCCCGGTGTCGGGACGGCTCCGGTCGTCGGGCTCCTCGTCGGGATCGACCTCCGTCGCCGCCCCGGCCACGGGCACCGGGACGTCCGGGGCTTCGGGGTGGCCCTCCGGCCGGCCCTGGGCGGGCACCCGGGCACCGTCCGGGGGCGGGGCGCCGGCCCGGCCGTGGTCCGCCTCCTCGCAGGGGATCGGCACCGGGCCGGCGGGCGGCGCGGGGGGATTCGGTCTGTCGGTCGGACTGGACGTCGCGGCAAGGCCTTGGTCCACGGGCATCCCCTCGGGGCGCGCGCGACTCTGGCGGACCCGCGCTGTACGGTGCTGGGACGCCCTCCAGTGTGCGGTACGCCACGCTCCGTGGCCGAGACTCGTGCGCCGACTTTCTGGACGCGCCCCGCGCGCCGCCCGCGCCCGCGTCAGAGCGCCGCGGCGCCCCCGCTGCGCAGCTGCTGCCCGTACTGCTGGAGCTGCCACAGCTCCGTCTGCACCGCGTGCTGCTGCTCGGCGTCGGCCCGCGGGCCGAGCCGCTGGAGGTAGCCGCGGACCTCGGCGATCCGCCGGTCGACGGCCAGCAGGCGCAGCTTGACCAGGAACTCCCCCGCGTAGACGGCGTCCGCCTTGCGGCGCGAGCGCACCGGCTCCACGATCAGCTCGGTCACCAGCGAGCGCACCCGGTCGTCCGGGGCCGCCTCGCGCACCGCGCTCGTGAAGTCCGGCAGGGTCGCCCCGTACGCGGCGCCGCCGGCCTTGGCGATCGCCTGCCGCACGGCCGTGTAGGGCGCGGTCGGGAACTCGTCCTCGCCGTAGTGGTCGAAGGCCGGGCTGACCAGGTCCGGGTGCTGGAGCGCCAGCTTGAGCAGTTCGCGCTCCACGAACTGGGCCGGGTCGCGCGGGTTCAGCACGAAGGCGGGCCGGGCCGGGCGGACCTGCTCGGACTCCGGGCGGCGCTGGGCGGCGCCGCGCGGGTTCTGCTGGCGCTCGCGGTCCCAGCGAGCGAGCTGGGAGACCCGGCGGACGACGAAGGGCTCGTCCAGGATGCCGAGCATGCCGGCCAGGCGGACGGCGTACTCGTGCTGGATCGAGCGGTCCTTGATCTTGGCGACGATCGGGGCCGCCTCCTCCAGCGCCGCCGACCGCCCCTCCGGGGTGTCCACCCGGTGCCGGGCCACCGCCGAGGTCAGCGCGAACTCGAACAGCGGGACCGGGTTGTCGATCAGCTCGCGGACCGCGTCGTCGCCCTTGGCCAGCCGCAGCTCGCACGGGTCCATGCCGCCCGGGCTGACCGCGATGGAGGTCTTGGCGGCGAACTTCTGGTCGTCCTCGAACGCGCGCAGCGCGGCCTTCTGGCCGGCCGCGTCGCCGTCGAAGGTGAAGACCGTCTCGCCGCGGTACTGGGAGGTGTCCATCAGCAGCCGGCGGATGATCTTGATGTGGTCCTCGGCGAAGGCCGTGCCGCAGGTGGCCACCGCCGTGGTGACGCCCGCCAGGTGGCAGGCCATCACGTCGGTGTAGCCCTCGACCACCACCGCGCGGCCGGACTTGGCGATCTCCTTCTTCGCCAGGTCGATGCCGTACAGCACGTGGGACTTCTTGTAGATCGGCGTCTCGGGGGTGTTCAGGTACTTCGGGCCGTTGTCGTCCTCGCGCAGCCGGCGGGCGCCGAAGCCCACCACCTCGCCCGCGATGTCCCGGATCGGCCAGACCAGCCGGCCCCGGAAACGGTCGATCAGGCCGCCGCGCTGCCCCTGCGAGGCCAGGCCGCCGAGCAGGATCTCCTTGTCCGAGAAGCCCTTGCCGCGCAGGTAGCGGACCAGGTGCTCCCAGCCGGCCGGGGCGTAGCCGACGCCGAAGGTCTTGGCGGACTCCTCGTCGAAGCCGCGCTCGGCCAGGAAGCGGCGGCCGATCTCCGCCTCCGGCGAGGCCAGTTGCTCCTGGTAGAAGGCGGCGGCCACCTTGTGCGCCTCGACCAGGCGGGTGCGCTCGCCCTGCTGGTGGCGGGGGCTGTAGCCGCCCTCCTCGTAGCGCAGGGTGATGCCGGCCTGGGCGGCCATCCGCTCGACGGCCTCGGCGAAGGTGAAGTGCTCGATCTTCATCAGGAAGGCGATGGTGTCGCCGTTCTCCTGGCAGCCGAAGCAGTGGAAGACGCCCTTGGCGGGGTTCACGTAGAAGGAGGCGGACTTCTCGTCGTGGAAGGGGCAGACGCCCTTGTACTCGCCGCCGCCACCGTTGGTCAGCTGTACGTAGTCGCCGACCACCGCGTCGATGGGCAGTGCGCTGCGCACCGCCTGCACGTCTTCGTCCCTGATCCGCCCGGCCACCCCGGAAGTCTACTGGGGTGGCCGGGGTTTCCGGCGGCCGCGATCCCCCCGTTCCCTCCGCTACTTCCAGGCGGCACCGACGAGCTTGGCGTGGAGGGCCAGCGCCGAGGCGTCGGTGAGGGTGGCGATCTGGTCGATGACCGTCCGCAGGGCCGCCCGGTCGTCCTCGGCCTCGTGGTACTGGGCGGCGAAGACCGGGTCGAGGCCCTCGGGCGCGCGCTCGGTCAGCACGTAGGCCAGCTCGGCGATCACGATCCGCTGGCGGGCCCGCAGCTGGGCCTGCTCGTCGCGCTGCATCACGTAGCGGACGGCGACCGCCTTGAGCACCGCGCACTCCAGCCGGACGTCCCGCGGCACCACCAGCTCGGCCGCGTAGCGGGTCAGCCGGCCGGGGCCGTAGCGGGCCCGGGTGGCCTGCTCGGCGGCCAGGCAGAAGCGGCCGATCAGCTGGCTGGTGAGGTCCTTGAGGCCGGCCCGGGCGCGCGCGGTGCCGTCGTAGGAGCGCGGCCACCACTCCTGGGCGAGCAGCCGGTCGAGGGCGGCGGCGAGCTCCTCGGGCTCGGCGTCGCGGGCGTAGCGCTCGGCGACCTTGAAGAGCTCCTCGCGCTCGCCGGGGGCGCGCAGCGCGGCCGGGTCGATGTGCCCGGCCTGGAGGCCGTCCTCGACGTCGTGGGTGGAGTAGGCGACGTCGTCGGACCAGTCCATGACGGTGGCCTCGAAGCACTTGCGCCCGGCCGGGGAGCCCGCCCGCAGCCAGCGGAAGACCGGCAGGTCGTCGGCGTAGACGCCGTACTTGGGCGAGGCCGGGTCGCCCGGGTGGGCGCCGTGGGTCCACGGGTACTTGGTGGCGGCGTCGAGGGCGGCGCGGGTCAGGTTGAGGCCGACGCTGCGGCCCGGCCAGGGGGCGAGGCGGGCGGCGGGCTGCTCGTCCTGCGGGGCGAAGCGCTTGGGTTCCAGCCGGGTGAGGATGCGCAGGGACTGCGCGTTGCCCTCGAAGCCGCCGCAGGCCTCGGCGGCCTGGTCGAGGGCCTCCTCGCCGGTGTGGCCGAAGGGCGGGTGGCCGATGTCGTGGGCCAGGCAGGCCGTCTCGACGAGGTCCGGGTCGCAGCCCAGGGCCGCGCCCAACTCCCGGCCGACCTGCGCGCATTCGAGGGAGTGGGTGAGCCGGGTGCGGGGGAAGTCGCTGCGCATCGGGGCGACCACCTGCGTGGTGCCGGCCAGGCGGCGCAGCGCGGCCGAGTGCAGCACCCGGGCGCGGTCGCGCTGGAAGGCCGTGCGACCGGGACGCTTGTCGGGTTCGGGGACCCAGCGGGCCTCCGCGGCGTGGTCGTACGGGTCGGGGGCGGCGGCGGGGCGGTGCGCAGTGTCGTCCATATGGGCTTCACCGTACGCCGCGCCTCCGACACGCGGGGTGTGCCGCGCGCGAAGGGGCGCGGACCGGGGCGTGAATCCTTTGCGTACGCGCCGTGCCCTGCCGTTCGGGCCCTTCGGCCCTTTCGGCCCACTTCAGCCCTGTTCAGCCTTGTTCAGCCCTCTTCAGCCCTTGACGGCCTTGAGGACGACGGCGGCCACCGCCTCCTGGCCCTTGGCGTTCGGGTGGATCGCCGCGAGGCCCGGGGCCGGGAACGGCGGCTCGACCCAGCGGGCCCCTCCGGCGCACATGTCGTGCCCCGCGGAGGGGGTGGCCGCGTCCACGAAGACCGCGCCGGCGCTCTCCGCGCGCTTGCGGAGCATGCCGTTGAGCTGCTGCTCCTTCTCGACCAGGAAGCCGAGGTCGGCGGGGGCGAGGGTGCTGCCGAGCACCGGCCCGCAGCTCGCCGGGTCGGCCGGGAGCAGGGCCGGGTAGCCGACCACGTACACCCGGGCCTGCGGGGAGCGGCGCCCGATCTCCTTCAGGGCCCGGCCGAGCCGGTCACCGGCCGCGTCGACCTTGCGCTGCACCTCGTCGGTGCCGCCGGCGGCGTAGCGGTCCCGGCAGGGCGAGGCGGCGCGCCCGCTGCCGACGAGGCCCTTCACCGCGTCCACCAGGTTGTCCTTGGCGCACTGGGTGACGACCTCCATGAAGCCCGCGTCGTTGCCGCCGATCCCGACCGTGACCAGGCGGGTGGCCGGGGTGAGCGCGTCCAGCTGGGGCGGGTTGGCGCCGCCGTCGGTCTGCTGGGGGCTGGTGAGGTCGCCGGTGCGGGCGCCGCTGCAGCTGACGTCCTGGAACTGGCCGGGTGCCAGCCCGAGTGCCTTCGCCACCAGGGACGGGTAGTTGACCCCGGAGCGGTCACAGCCCTTCGGGTCGCCGACCTGCGGGGCGATCTTGATGCCGGCGGTGTAGGAGTCGCCGAGCGCCACGTAGGGCCCGGCGGGGAGCGGAGTCGGCGTCGGCGTGGGTGTCTGCGTGGCCGTGGGCGTCGCCGGGGCGTGAGCGGGCAGCGCGCCCGCGAAGCCCTTCCCGTACGCGCCGTCCGACCCGCTCCCGGAGCTGCAGGCCGCGAGCAGCACCGCGGCCAGCCCGGCGGCCGTCACGGCGGCGGCCGGGCGTGTCGTCATCGGCATGGCATCCCCCCGGGGGCAGCAGTCGTCTCGCTGCGGCGACCCGTCCCCCGGGCACCGCAGGGGCCAACGAACGGCGGGTGCCGGATGACTCCCGGTCGGCTGTCCCGCTGTTCCCTATTCCGTGCCGCGCTCGTGCTCGGCCAGGAACTGCTCGAAGCGGCGGCCCAGCTCGTCCGCCGAGGGCAGGTCGACCGGCTCCGCCAGCAGGCTCTCCCGGCTCTCCGCGCCCGCCACGGCGTCGTACTGGCCCTCCATGCCGCGGATCGCGGACCGCAACTCGCCGTCCCCCTGGGACAGCTGCTCCTCGATGTCGGCGTGGACCTCGTCCACCCGGCGGCGCAGTCCGGTGCCCGGGAGCACCAGGCCGGTGGCCGACTGCACGGCCTCCAGGATCAGCACCGCGGCCGCCGGGTAGGCCGAGCGCGCCACGTAGTGCGGCACGTGCACGGCGAAGCCCAGGACGTCGTGGCCGGACTCGGCGAGCCGGTACTCCAGCAGCGCCTGCGCGCTGCCGGGGACCTGCGCCTGCTCGAACCACTGCGGGTGGTCGGCGGCCAGGTCGAGCCGGTTGCCGTGCGGCGTCAGGCCGACCGGGCGGGTGTGCGGCACGCCCATCGGGATGCCGTGGAAGTCCAGGCTCAGCCGGACCTCGAAGCGCTCCACCAGTTCGCGGACGGCGCCCGCGAAGCGCTCCCACTCGACGTCCGGCTCGGGGCCGCTGAGCAGCAGGAACGGCGCGCCGGCGGCGTCGCGAACCAGCTGGAGCAGGATCTCCGGCGGGTCGTACGACGTCCAGTGGTCGCGGTCGAAGACCATCGAGGGGCGGCGGGCCCGGTAGTCCACCAGGCGGTCGTGGTCGAAGCGGGCGACGACCTGCGGCGACCCCGACTCCAGCAGGTGGTCCACCACCTGCCCGCCGGCCTCGCCGGCGTCCATGAAGCCCTCGAAGTGGTGGAGCAGCACGAGGCCCGCACCGGTGTCGCTCAGCTCGGCGTTCGCCGCGGCCACGGCGGCCACGCCCTGCTGATCCAGCTCGTACAGCGCCTGGAAATCACGCACCGCGCACCCAACCCCGTTCTCTGCTCGTCCCGGCGGACCCGGCTGTTCGCCCTTCTCGTCGTCTCCAGCGTGCGGCGCGCCGCCGGAATTCCCGCCCACCCGGACGACGTCGCCGCGGCCGCGCCCGACCGCCGCGAACCATGATCGCACCCGATCGAAAAGCCGCTGGTCAGGGGGGTCGCCAAGGGGTCCCGGCAGCAAGATCCGGAGCGCGCCGCGACGACCCGAGCCCCCAAACGCGCGCCGCGAAGTGACGCACCGCCTTCTGGCGGGTATCGTCCTCTCGCTGCCTCGCATCGTCGCGTCGTCATCACGTCGTCCGTAACGCCGTCGATCACGTCCCGGATCGGTGCCGGCAGAACCCACGACGCATCTTGCCTTCATCTGGCCGCCCGCTTCCTTTCGCGCTCTCGTTCCTCCTCGGCCATTTCGCGGACGCATACTGTCCCCTCGCACATCCCGCCGGACCGGTCCGTGGACCCGTGACCATTCCGGCACCCGCGCCGCCCGCTCCGGGCCGCCGCCCCCGCCCCGCCCGACCGGACCTCCGGCGCGCACCGGGGTACCCGGCGACCGGTCACCGGGCCGGGGCGAACCAGTCCACCGCAGCCCGTGCCGCACCCCGGCGCGAGATGCCCCCTACGACCGATGAAGGACAGAAGGTTCCGTGCCCGTACCTGTCACCCTCACCGGCCGCACCGTGCGGCTGGAGCCCCTCGCCGCGCACCACGCCGAGGCCATCGCCGAGGCCGGCGCCGAGGACCGTACGACCTACGCCTTCACCCCCGTCCCGCACGGCCTCGAAGCGGCCCGCGACTACGTCGCGCGCGCCCTCGCGGACCAGGCCGCGGGCCGGTCGCTGCCGTTCGCGACGGTGAACGCCGCCGACGGCCGGGTGGTCGGATCCACCCGCTTCCTGGAACTCGACTACTGGCAGGGCCCGCTGGTGTGGCCGCCGGTCCCGGGCGTGCCGCACGGCGACCCGGCCACCGCCGTGCCGGACGCCGCGGAGATCGGCAACACCTGGCTCTCGCCGCGGGCCCAGGGCACCGGCATCAACACCGAGGCCAAGCTGCTGATGCTGCGCCACGCCTTCGAGACCTGGGGGGTGCAGCGGATCTCGCTGCGCGCCGACGCCCGCAACCTGCGCTCGCGCACGGCGATCGAGCGGCTGGGCGCGACCTCCGAGGGCGTCCGCCGGGCGCACTCGCGCGGCCTGGACGGAGTGGTCAGGTCCACCGCGTTCTACTCGATCCTGGACGCCGAATGGCCGGCCGTCCGGGACATCATCGAGCTGCGGATCGCCAACGCCACGTCGCCGAGCGCCCCGGATCCGGAGATCAACCAGGAGTGCCTTAGACACGGCGGCAGCGGCTCCGGCCATCTGAGCTACGGCCTGAGCGTCACGGCCTGAGCGGCCCACCGTCGGCGGACCCCAGGACCCGGGCGAGGACGCCCGGGTCCCACGGCCCGCGCCGCCCGGCCTCGACGACCGCCGAGGCCGGACGCCAGCCGCCGCGCACGCGCGTGACCGCCACCTCCCACACGGGGTGGCCGCTCACGGCGTCGGAGATCACCAGCACGCCCTCCCCGGTGTGGACGGCCCAGCCGTCGAGCCCGGTCCGCAGGCGCTGCCACTGCTCGTCGCTCCACACCACGTCGGGGACGGGGTGCGGCCGCGGCACGAGCAGCTCTGCGCGGGCGCGGGCGGCCGGGACGGACCCCGGCACCGGGAACGCCCAGGCGGGCAGCGGCTCGCGGGCGGACCGCCAGGCCTCCGGGACGCCGGCGGTGCCGGTGTGCGCGGCGACCACTCCCCCGGTGATGGCGGCGACGGTGTCCACGTCGCCCCCGGCCGCGATCGCCTCCCACACGGCCGCCGGATAGTCGCCGAGCCGGCGGGCGGCGCACCACAGCGCGTACGGGACGGTGTCGGCGGCGGACGTCCGGCTGCCGTTGCCGAGCACCTTCGCGGCGACGCGGAAGTCCGGCTCCGCGAGCAGGTGGCGCGCCTCGGCGAGCCCGTCCCGCACGGCGCCGTCCGGGGTGTGGTGCAGGACCTTCCGCAGCAGGCCGTCCGGCGTCAGCGGCTCGCGCCGGGCCCGCACGGCGTACGCGGCGGCCACCGCGACGGCGACGGCGCCGTCGACGGCCTGCGGGTGGGTGTGCGTGATCACCGCGGTGCGCGCGGCCAGCCGGACGCACGCGTCCGGGTCGTCGGCGAGCGCGGCGCCGAGCGGGGCGACCCGCATCGCGGCGCCGTTGCCGTACGAACCCTGGCCGTCGAAGAGTCCGGCGGCCAGCGCCGCGGCGTCCCCGCCCTCGCGGATCAGCCGGAGCATCCGGTTGGCGGCCGGGCCGTAGCCGCGGTCGAAGTCGTGGCGGAGGGCGAAGGCGTAGGTCAGGTCGAAGGTGTCGACGGTGCCGCGCTCGGTGTGGGCGGCGTACACCGAGCAGGCCATCTCGGTGTCGTCGGTCCACGGCCAGGGCGCGGGCGGAGTCGTGCGGGCGGCGAGGTGCGCGGCGGCGACCTCGGGGACGAAGAACTGGGCGCCGAGGGCGTCGGCCACGGAGAGGCCGACGAGCGCGTCGAACGCGGGGCCTTGGTGGGGAGTCGTCATATGCCCCCCAGCTCACCGGCCCGGCCGAGGCCGCGTCAACCTGTTTTGCCGGGCCCCTCCCACGGGCGATGTTTCGCATACATCCGATCCTGGTGGGAAGCACCGTGACATGACCTGCGCCATTCCCCTCGACTCCCTCGACCCCGTCGCCCTGCTCGGCGCCGACCAGCAGCACGTCGTCACCCGGGCGCAGTTGCGCCGCCTCGGGGTGCCGTCCGGCACGATCGCCCACCGGCTGCGGCCGGGCGGGCCGTGGCAGCAGGTGCTGCCCCGGGTGATCTGCCTGCAGACGGGGCGGCTGACCGCACATCAACGACTGCGCGCCGCACTGGCGTACGCGGCGCCGAAGGGGCGCTCGCCGCAGACCGGGGAAGTCCTGCTGACCGGGTTCGCGGTGCTCGCGGACGCGGGTCTGCCGAGCGCCGGGCACCCGGCCGACCTCATCGGCGTCGACGTGCTGATCCCGGGGCAACGCCGGGTCGGCGACCGCGAGTTCGTCCGGATCCACCGGGCGGCCGGGCCGATGCCGAGCGGGTACCAGCGGGACGACGGGCTGTGGAGCACCACCGTCGCGCGGGCACTGGCGGACCTCGCCCCGCGCGAGCCGGGCCTGCGGCGCTTCCGGGCGCTGTGCGCGGAGGCGGTCCAGCGGCGGCACTGCGAACTCGGCGAGCTGCTGGACCACTTGCTCGCCCGGCCGGGTGCGCTCGGGCTGCCGCAGGTCGCCCAGGTGGTCGAGGACCTGACGTCCGGGGTGCGGTCGGTGGTCGAGGGCGAGGCGCGCGACCTCCTGCGGGGCTCGGGACTGTCGGAGCCACTGTGGAACCCGGTGCTGTTCCTGGACGGCCGCTTCCTCGCCGTGCCCGACGCCTACTGGCCGCACGCGTGCGTGGCGCTGGAGATCGACTCACGGGCCTGGCACCTGCGCCCGGCCGACCACGAGCGCAGCCTGGTCCGGGCCAACCGCCTCACCACCGCGGGCCTCCCGGTCGTCCGCACCACCCCGGTCCAGCTGCGCCGCGACCCGACCCCGGTCCTCCACGAGCTGACCGCCCTGCTGACCACCGGCCCCCACGGCCCGCACGCCAGGATCACCTGGCGGCGGGCGCGTTGAGGGCGTCAACTCCCTTGCTGCGCCCGGGCCGCGTGCTGGGCTCCGGCGGCCTCGGCCGCCGCGACGAGTCGCCGGAGTTCGGCAAGGTGGTGGGCAAGGGCGGCGTGGCCGGCGCGGGTGGCGGTGAGCCAAGTGCGGGGGCGCTTGCCGACGTACCCCTTCTTCACGGCCACGTAGCCGGCCTCTTCGAGAGCGGTCGCGGCCTTGCTCAGGGCGGAGTCGGAGACCTCGCAGTGGTCGCGGACGGCGCCGAACTCGGCCTCGCGGCAGGCGCTGAGGAAGGCGAGCGCGGCAAGCCGGGTGGGGTGCTGGAGCAGTGGGTCGAGGGAGGGGGGCATCAGCGGGCCTCCCGCAGATGCCGGGCACGGTCGTTGAGCCGCTCGGTCGCAGCCCAGAAGGCGGCGCCCGCGGCCACGCCGCCCGCGACGCCGACCCACTGCGGACCCGCACCCGCCCAGACGGCGAGAGCCACGACGGCCAGCCCGGCCACCGTGACCAGCAGGACGGCCAGGAGGACGGCGCCGCCGATGTGGGCATCGATTCCCCGCGGCATGATGCCGCTGCCGCGCATGGCGTGCTGGGCGGCAGCGGCGCTGCAGATGCTCCAGATGCCGCACAACACGCCGATCACCCAGGTCCGTTGTGTGTCGACGGCCCAACCGCACCCTACACCGAGGGCGGTGAAGCCGGCCGCGAACGCCGGCCCGTACCAGCGGGGCGTCGGCACGGGCAGCCGGGCGGCCGCCCTGGCGCGGTCGGCCAGGCGCAGCGCCTCGGCGGCGGGCAGGTCGGCGGGTGTGGAAACGGGTGTGGAAACGGAGTCGCTCATGGAATCCCCCTCGGACGGCGACAGTGATTCCACTATGGCATCTACTTTCCTGACTGGAAAGTACTTTCAGCAGCGCGGGTCGATCTCCTGGAAGGTCGCGTAGTGGTCGGGGGACCAGTACTGCTCGCCGGCGCCGCCGGTGACGACGCGTCGGGTGCCGCGGTCGTTGGAGCCCGGGGTGACGACGGTGAACTCGTGGTAGTAGCCGTCGGACTTCTTGGGCAGGCGGCTCTCGCGGTTCTCGAAGACGATGCCGTCGCGGTTGTACGGGTAGGGGCCGCCCTTGTCGATCAGGCCGAGGGTGTCCTGGGCCTGGCTGGGGAGCTTGGTGCGGCAGACGTCGGCCAGCGCGGGGTCGGCGGGCACCCAGGTGCCGCTCGGGGCGGGGGTGCGGCCGGCGGGCGGGGACGGCTTCGGGGCCTGGGACTTGGCGCCCGGGGAGCCCGCGGAGTTCGCGGCGGCCGCGGTGGAGGAGCCGGAGGCCTTGGAGTGGCTGCTGCCGCCCTTGCCGGCGAGCAGGTACCCGACCGCGCCGAGGACGGCCAGGATCAGGACGGCCACGACTACGAGCGGGCTTTTGCGTCTGGTCATGCGCACCAGCTTGCCAGCACCGGGGGAAGGCCCACGGGTGGGTGGCCGCCGCAACACACGTACGGCCGGGCGGGGACGGACGCCATTGTCCGTCCCCGCCCGGCCGTGTTACGTACGCCGGTTCTCCTGCGCCGAGCTCCGGTGCACGCCCTCCCGGCGGGAGGGAGAGCGGTCAGTCGACCACGCGCTTGAGGAGGGGATGCCTCCCTGCCTCAGCGCGAGTCGCTGCCCGCCGTCTCGATGGCGGCGCGGCCTGCCTCCAGGCGCGCCACCGGGATCCGGAAGGGGGAGCAGGACACGTAGTCCAGCCCCACCTCGTGGAAGAAGTGGACCGACTCCGGGTCGCCGCCGTGCTCGCCGCAGACGCCGAGCTTGAGGTCGGGGCGGGTGGCCCGGCCGGCCTCGACGGCGTGCTTGACGAGCGAGCCGACGCCGTCGCGGTCGATGGTCTCGAACGGGGAGACCCCGAAGATGCCCTTCTCCAGGTAGGCGGTGAAGAACGAGGCCTCGACGTCGTCGCGGGAGAAGCCCCACACCGTCTGGGTCAGGTCGTTGGTGCCGAAGGAGAAGAACTCGGCGGCCTCGGCGATCTGACCGGCGGTCACCGCGGCGCGCGGCAGCTCGATCATGGTGCCGAGCTTGATGTCCAGGCTCACGCCGGTGGACTGGGCGACCTCGGCGAGCACGCGCTCGCACTCGTCGCGGACCAGCTCCAGCTCCTGGACGGTGCCGACCAGCGGGATCATCACCTCGGGACGCGGGTCCCCGCCGGCCAGCTTGCGCTCGGCGGCCGCCTCGGCGATGGCGCGCACCTGCATGCCGAACAGGCCGGGGATGACCAGGCCGAGGCGCACGCCGCGCAGGCCGAGCATCGGGTTCTGCTCGTGCAGCTTGTGCACCGCCTGCAGCAGGCGCAGGTCGTTCTCGTTCGGGTCCTTGCGGGCCTCGGCGAGGGCGACGCGCACCGACAGCTCGGTGATGTTCGGCAGGAACTCGTGCAGCGGCGGGTCGAGCAGGCGGACGGTGACGGGCAGTCCGTCCATCGCCTGGAACAGCTCCAGGAAGTCGCTCTTCTGCAGCGGCAGCAGGGTGGAGAGGGCCTGCTCGCGGTCCTTGTCGTTGTCCGCGAGGATCAGGTGCTCGACCTCCTTGCGGCGCTCCTCGCCGAGGAACATGTGCTCGGTGCGGCACAGGCCGATGCCCTGGGCGCCGTAGCGGCGGGCGCGCCCGCCGTCCTCGGCGTTGTCGGCGTTGGCGCGCACGGCCAGGCGGCGGCGGCCGTCGGCGTGCGACATCAGCCGGTGGACGGCCTGGACCAGCCCGCCCTGGACGTCGGCGCCGGCGTGCAGGGTGCCCTCGAAGTACTCGACCACGGGGGACGGCAGGACCGGTACCTCGCCGAGGTAGACCTTGCCGCTGGCGCCGTCGATGGAGACGACGTCGCCCTCGTGGACCACCAGGCCGTCGGCGGTGGTGAACTTGCGGGCCTTGGTGTCGACCTCCAGCTCCTCGGCGCCGCAGACACAGGTCTTGCCCATGCCGCGGGCGACGACGGCGGCGTGCGAGGTCTTGCCGCCGCGCGAGGTGAGGATGCCCTCGGCGGCGATCATGCCGTCCAGGTCGTCCGGGTTGGTCTCCCGGCGGACCAGGATGACCTTCTCGCCCGAGCGGGACCACTTGACGGCGGTGTAGGAGTCGAAGACGACCTTGCCGATCGCGGCGCCCGGCGAGGCGGCGAGGCCCCAGCCGATCTGCTTGGACTCGGGGGTCGGGGCGAAGCGCGGGAACATCAGCTGGGCCAGCTGGCCGCCGGTGACGCGCATCAGCGCCTCGTCCAGGTCGATCAGGCCCTGGTCGACGAGCTGGACGGCGATCCGGAAGGCCGCGGCGGCGGTGCGCTTGCCGACGCGGGTCTGCAGCATCCAGAGCTTGCCGCGCTCGATGGTGAACTCGATGTCGCAGAGGTCGCGGTAGTGGTTCTCGAGCTTCTGCATGATCGCCATGAGCTCGTCGTACGACTTCTTGTCGAGCTTCTCCAGCTCGGACAGCTGCAGGGTGTTGCGGATGCCGGCGACGACGTCCTCGCCCTGGGCGTTGGAGAGGTAGTCGCCGTAGACGCCCTGCGCACCCGTGGAGGGGTCGCGGGTGAAGGCGACGCCGGTGCCGGAGTCCTCGCCGAGGTTGCCGAAGACCATGGTGCAGACGTTGACCGCCGTGCCGAGGTCGTTCGGGATGCGCTCCTGGCGGCGGTACAGCCGGGCGCGGTCGCCGTTCCAGGAGTGGAAGACGGCGTGGACGGCGAGGTCCATCTGCTCGCGCGGGTCCTGCGGGAAGGCCCGGCCGGTCTCGCGCTCGACGATGCCCTTGAACACCTCGACGAGTTCCCGGAGGTCGGAAGCGTCCAGGTCCAGGTCGTTGACGGTGCCCTTGGCGTGCTTGGCCTCGTCCAGGGCCTCCTCGAACAGCTCGCCGTCGACGCCCAGCACGGTCTTGCCGAACATCTGGACCAGGCGGCGGTAGGAGTCCCAGGCGAAGCGCTCGTTGCCGGACTGGGCGACGAGGCCGACCACCGAGGTGTCGGACAGGCCGATGTTCAGGACGGTGTCCATCATGCCGGGCATGGAGAACTTGGCACCCGAACGGACGGAGACCAGCAGCGGGTTGTCGGCCTGGCCGAGCTTCTTGCCCATCTCCTCCTCGAGGGCGGCCAGGTGGGCGCTGATCTCCTCATGCAGGGAGGAGGGCTCACTGCCGGTCTCCAGGAAGACCTTGCAGGCCTCGGTGGTGATGGTGAACCCCGGAGGGACGGGGAGACCCAGGTTGGTCATCTCGGCCAGGTTCGCGCCCTTGCCGCCAAGAAGATCCTTGAGGTCCTTGTTTCCTTCGGTGAAGGAGTAAACAAACTTCTGCTGGGACGGCACGGGTCGGTCTCCTCGTACGCGGTTGCCCTGACGCCGGAGAACATACCCATTTCGAAGGTCTTTCTCTGCCCCCAATAGGCCGTACGAGGCCGGTACCCAGGGGTAACCCGCTAGATCGAATGCGCGTAACGGCGTTCACCTCTGGAGCCGAAATCGTCCGGCTGACGCGAGCCAGCATTCAAGTCTTGAAGGCATGGAAACGTGAAGATCACACGATCCGGACGCACGGTAGCGGGTGGTGGTCGACCGCGTTGCCCCGGCTTGATTTCCTGCACCCGGATCGGCCGTCCGTGGCCGGGCGGCTTCGGGAAGCGATCCACGGCCGATCTGGCCATTTCGTCCACTGACCCCGTGTCAGTCCCGGCCGCGTGTGGCAAGTGTCACCAGCGCGTCGCGCCGGCCGAACGTAGTCCGGCTCCGACGATCGTCGCACTCCGTCCAGAATCGTGCTCGCTGAGTCATGATCCACTGCCAAAAGGGAGCCCTCCTGTCCAGATTGGACAAGAGGGCTGGGCCAGGGCGTCCGACCCCTCATGAGGGGCCATTTCGACGCTCCGTACAGATCATCCGCCAGAGGTGTCCGATTCGGCGTCCGCGCCCGGCCGGGCGCAGTCGTACGGATCGTCCAACCAGCCCTCGGGCAGGACCACGCGGTTGTTGCCGGCGGTCCGTCCGCGCGGGCCGTCGGCACCGGCCGGCCACGGCTGGGACTGCTCCACCAGGGCCAGGGTTTCGGCCAGTTCGGCCAGCGACGACGAGTTGGCCAGCCGCACCCGCAGCTCGGAACCGACCGAGAAGCCCTTGGTGTACCAGGCGACGTGCTTACGGAAGTCGATCACTCCGCGCGCCTCGTCGCCCAGCCACTCGCCGAGCAGCTGCGCGTGCCGGACCATCGCCGCGGCGACGTAGCCGAAGTCCGGGCGGGCGTAGTCGACGTCGCCCTCGAAGATCGAGACGAGGTCGCGGAACAGCCACGGACGGCCGAGGCAGCCGCGGCCCACCACGACGCCGTCGCAGCCGGTCTCGCGCATCATCCGCAGCGCGTCGTCCGCCGACCAGATGTCGCCGTTGCCCAGCACCGGGACGTGCGCCGGCACGGACTCGCGCAGCCGGGCGATCGCCGACCAGTCGGCCGTCCCGCCGTAGTGCTGGGCGGCGGTGCGCCCGTGCAGGGCGATCGCCGCCACGCCCTCCTCGGCGCCGATCCGGCCGGCGTCCAGGTACGTGAGGTGGTCGTCGTCGATGCCCTTGCGCATCTTCATGGTCACCGGCAGGGCGCCCGCGTTGGCGACGGCCTCGCGCAGGATCTCGCGCAGCAGGTTGCGCTTGTACGGCAGCGCCGAGCCGCCGCCCTTGCGGGTCACCTTGGGGACGGGGCAGCCGAAGTTGAGGTCGATGTGGTCGGCCAGGCCCTCGTCCGAGATCATCCGGGCGGCCTTGCCGACCGTCACCGGGTCCACGCCGTACAGCTGGATCGAGCGCGGCTTCTCGCTCGGGTCGAACTTGATCAGCTGCATGGTCTTGGCGTTGCGCTCGACCAGCGCCCGGGTGGTGATCATCTCCGAGACGTACAGGCCCTTGCCGCCGCTCTGCTCCCGGCACAGGGTGCGGAACGGCGCGTTGGTGATGCCGGCCATCGGCGCCAGCACGACGGGCGGCCACACCTGGATCGGGCCGATGTCCAGCGGCGCGAAGTCGGTGCTGGTCGCGGTGGGTGCGGGCGTGGCTGTCATGCGCGGCTGACCTCGGGAGCAGGGGACGGGACTCTCCATTGTCCCCCACCCGGCTCACCCGCTTCGGCCGTCCTCCCGGTAGCCGATCCGCAGCGAGCCCGACGCGACCGAGGCCCGGAGGCTGTCCGGGCTGGAGGCGTCGGACAGGTTCGGGTCGACGCTGCGGCTGCCCGAGCCGACCTGCCCGCTGAAGGCGTACCGGCTGCCCTTCGGGAGCGTCATCGTCGCCGAGCCGGAGGTGGTGCTCACGTCCACCGCGTGCGGGGCCCTGACGAAGTCCAGTTCCACGGAGCCCGAGGTGCTGCTCGCCTCCACCCGGCCCGAGCCGAGCTCCGTGCCCTGCACCATGCCCGAGGTGGTCCGGGTGTGGACCTCGCCGGAGAGGCGGCGCAGGTACAGCGCCCCGGAGGTCGCGTCCAGCCTGACCTCGCCGCTCAGGTCGGCCACGTCGACGCTGCCCGAGTCCACCGAGCCGGTCACCCCGGTGCCCTGCGGCACTTCCAGCTCGATCTCGGCGCCGCAGCTGAGGAACGGCAGCGGCTGCCGGCAGGACACGCCGACGACCAGGACGTCGCCCTCGATCACGGTCGAGACCTGCGGCGCGCGGAACGTGTAGTTCAGGTTCCTGCGGACCACGACCCGGTCGTCCTTGCCCGCCCTGACCTGCACGGACGCACTGCCCGTGGCCAGCTGGAGCTTGCGGACGACGACGTGGTCGTACGTCTTCTGCTCGGTCTTCTGCTGGCGCGCCACCAGGCCGAGGGTCTGCGACACGGCCGTGACCAGCAGGAACGCGAGGCTGAGCGAGCCGATGATCCGCCACGTCGCCGCCCGCCCCGGCACCCCGCGCGGCCCGGCGGGCCGGGCCTCCCCCGTAGCGTCCGCCATGGCTACCCGACCTCCAGGAAGCGCAGCACGGCCATCACCCGGCGGTGGCTGTCGTCGGCCGGCGGGAGGTCGAGCTTGGTGAAGATCGAGTTGATGTGCTTGGCCACCGCGCTGTCGCTGACCACCAGGGACGCGGCGATCGCGGCGTTGGAGCGGCCCTCCGCCATCAGGGCGAGGACGTCCCGCTCGCGCGGGGTCAGCTTCTCCAGCGGGTCCCGGTGGCGGCGCACCAGCAGCTGGGCGACGACCTCCGGGTCCAGCGCGGTGCCGCCCGCGGCGACCCGCTGGAGCGCGTCGAGGAAGTCGTCCACGTTGGCCACCCGCTGCTTGAGCAGGTAGCCGACGCCGCTGGTGTTGGTGGACAGCAGGTCGGCGGCGTAGCGCTCCTCGACGAACTGGGAGAGCAGCAGGACGGCCACCTCCGGCCACTGCCGGCGGATGACCATCGCGGCCTTCACGCCCTCGTCGTGGAAGCCCGGCGGCATCCGGACGTCCGCGACCACCACGTCGGGACGGTGCTCCTCGACGGCGATCAGCAGGGCTTCGGCGTCGCCGACCTCGGCCACGACCTCGAAGCTCACCGCCTCCAGCAGCTTGACCAGCCCGACCCTCAGCAGGACCGAGTCCTCGGCGATCACAGCGCGCACGGCAACTCCACGGTGAGTGTGGTGGGGCCCCCGAGGGGGCTCAGAACGGACAGCGTGCCGTCGACGGAGGCAGCGCGCTGGCGCAGACCGGTGAGCCCGCTGCCGCGCGTCGGATCGGCGCCGCCGACGCCGTCGTCGCTGACGACCAGGCGCAGCCTGCCCCCGACCGTCCGCACCGACACGTCGACGCTCGTGGCGCGGGCGTGCTTGGCCACGTTGGTGAGCGCCTCGGAGACGGTGAAGTAGGCGACCGCCTCGACCGTCGGGGCGATCCGCTCGGCCAGTTCGACGTCCAGGCGCACCGGCAGCGGGGCCCGGGCGGCGATCCCGGACAGCGCCGCGTCCAGGCCGCGGTCCTCCAGGACTGCCGGGTGCAGGCCGCGGACCAGGTCGCGCAGCTCGTCGATGGCCGCCTGCGCCTCCTCGTGCGCGGCGACGATGACCGCCATGGCGTCCGGCGGGACGTCCTTGAGGGTGCGGCGGGCCAGGCCGAGGTTCATCGCGAGGGAGGTGAGGCGCTGCTGGGCGCCGTCGTGCAGGTCGCGCTCGATCCGGCGGCGCTCGGCGTCGACCGCGTCGACCAGGCCGGCCCGGCTCTCGGCGATCTCCTCGACCCGGCGCTCCAGCGCCTCGGCCCGGTTCGGGCCGAGCAGCTTCTGCGCGGCGCCGGTCTCCAGCCAGGCGGCCAGCGCGGCCAGCCAGGGTGACGCGGCCAGCAGCAGCACGCCGGCGGCGGTGAGCGCCACGTCCGTGCCGGCCAGTTCCCAGCGCAGCGGGGTGTCGACCGGCATCATCCACACCCAGCCGTACAGGGTGGCCAGCACCAGGCCGGCGCCCCAGCACCAGACGACGCACAGCGAGGCGAGCGCCAGGAGCGGGCCGACGAGCAGGTGGTAGCCGATCTGACGCCAGTTCACCCCGGTGCTCAGGTAGGTCAGCGGGCGGCCCCGGCGGGTCGCGCCGGGCGGGGGCGGCACGTCCACCCCGGCGAGGGCGCGCAGCCGGCCGCGCTGGGCGGCGGTGAGCGGGCGGGCGAGGACCACGACCAGGGCCGTGACCGGGAACAGCAGCGTCGGCTCGGTGACGGCCAGCCAGACCGGTGCGGCCAGCGGGATCCCGGCGGCTATGAGGCGGGTGTCCCGCCAGGCCGCCGCCGACCACGGAGGCCGCCGCAGGCTCCTGACGAGCGCTCGGCGCAGCGTGGTGGAGGGCATGGCCGACAGCGTAGAGGCCCATGATCGCCGGGCGCCATGAAGGGGTGTGCAGAACCGGGGTGTAGCTAGGTACACCCCCGGTTCGGGGTGGGGCACTACCGACAGCGGGGTGGCCTCGGCGGAAGGCTTGGGGACATGACGAGCACCGCATCGGACGAAGCCACTCCGCCGCACGGGCGGCCCGTCCCCGGGAATCACGGGGGTGTTCCCGGGGACGCGCTCCGCCGCGCGCCGGAGCCGGACGGGACGCTGCCGGCCGGGCCCGGGCCGTGGTCGGTGCGCAGCGTGCGCGCCGGCCGCGGCCGGGCCGCGCTGGAGGTGTACGAGCACGGCGAGCTGGCCGACGTCCTGGTCGCCGCCCGGCTCACGCCGCAGCTGCTGCGCGGGGCGCGGCGGACGGCGGACGGCGGCCGGGTGTCCCGCGTGCTCGCGTGGGGGCGGCTGGCGGCTGGCGGCGCAGCTCCGGCGGTGGTGTTCACCGGCGGCGGGTGGCTGCGCGGGCCGCGGGCCGCCGTGGCGGGTGAAGTCGTCGCGGTGGGCGGACAGTTCTGGCTCGCCTGGGCCGAGGGGCCGTTCACCGGGGTCGCGGTCACGGCTCCGGCCGCGGGCGCGTCGGCGGGCCGGGTCGAGCGGCTGGGGCTGGAGCGGGTGCGGGTCCGGGCGGCCGCCGGGGGTGCGAAGTGAGCACCGCGGTGCTGACCGGGCGTCCGGCCGCCGGTCCGTTCGTCCCGTCCATCCGTCCCGGCGCGCTGGACCGGCTCGACCGCCTGGTGCGGCCGGGCCGCTTCGAGCGGCTGCCCGCGCTGGCCGCCGTCGCGCTGCTGCCGTGGCTCGCGGTGCTCGCGGTCTGCCACGAGACGCCGTGGGTCGTCCTGGACCTGCTGGAGTTCGCCGCCCTGCTCACGCTCGATGCGGCCGTGCGGCGGCGCAGCGCCGGCGCCCGCTGGGCGGGCGGGGCGGTCGCGCTGCTGCTCGCCGGGGACGCGCTGGTGGACGTCGCCTTCGCCGGGCCCGGCCACGCGGTGCTCGCGGCGCTGGTCATGGCGGGCTGCGTCGAACTGCCGCTCGCCGCCGTGTGCCTGCTGCTCGGGCGGCGCGCCGCGGCCCGCTAGAGCTTGTTCGGCAGGAGGTTCATCAGCTCGCGGGTCCGCTCGTCGCGCGGGGTGTAGGTGATCATGCGCGATCCCATCCGGGGGCCCAGCCAGAAGTTGGTGTACTCGCAGTAGAGCATCCCGACGCCGGGCACCAGGAACCGCTTGACGCCGTTGCCCGGCCTGGCCACGTCGTGCCGCCGCCAGGCGGCCTCGAAGTCGGGCGAGGCCTTCTGCAGCCGGGTGACCAGCGACTTCCAGCTCGGATCCGAACCGTGGTCGGCCATCGCCGCGCGGAAGCGGGCCACGATCACGTCGCGTTCGGTCTCGTAGTCGACGAGCACCTCGCGGAAGCGCGAGGGCGTGAACGCCAGCCACATGAGGTTGCGGTCCTCGGGCGGCAGCGCGTCGAGGTCGCCGACGATGGCGGTGTACTGGGCGTTGTACGCGAGGATGTCGTAGCGGGTGTTGAACACCGCCGCCGGGTGGGGCGACATCTGCTCCAGCACCAGGCGCACGCCCGGGGTGACCGTCGGGCACTCCAGCACCGGCGCCGGGTCCTCCGCGCCGGCCAGCGTGAACAGGTGCGCGCGCTCGCTCGGGTCCAGGAGCAGCGCGCGGGAGACGGCGTCCAGCACCTGGGTGGAGACCTGGATGTCCCGGCCCTGCTCCAGCCACGTGTACCAGGTGACGCCGACGGCGGCGAGCTGCGCGACCTCCTCGCGGCGCAGCCCCGGCGTGCGGCGGCGGCCGGTGGGCGGAAGGCCGACCTGCTCGGGCGAGAGGCGTTCGCGGCGGCTGCGGAGGAAGGCGGCGAGGTCGTGGCGGCGGGCGTCTGCGGGCGTCGCGGCGGGAGCTGCAGCGGGCGCCACCGTCCGGGTGTGCGCGGAGGAGCCCCCCGCGGTGGGCGCGTGCGCGGCGGCGGTCGTCAGGCTCATGTGTTCTAGGATGCGACACCGCGGATCCTGTTGCCAGGTACTTCTTATACCTGGATAAGCACACTCTGGTACCAGGCTACGGCCGGGCGGATCGTATGACCCGTGACCCAACAACTCGCCGTCGCTCCCGCCCCCGTCCGCACCGCCACCACCCCCGGCACCGCGGCGACCGCTCCCCGCACCCCGTCCCTCGGCACCGCCGGCCTGATCACCGTCCTGCTCGGCGCCTTCCTGCCGATGCTGGACTTCTTCATCGTCAACGTGGCCCTGCCCACCATCGACCACGACCTCGCCGCCGGGCCCGCCGTCCTGGAGCTCGTCGCCGCCGGCTACGGCATCGCCTTCGCCGTCCTGCTGGTGCTCGGCGGACGGCTCGGCGACATCTTCGGCCGCCGCCGGCTGTTCGTCGTGGGCGCCGCCGCCTTCGCCCTCACCTCGCTCGCCTGCGGCCTCGCCCCGGGCGCGTGGTCCCTGGTCGCCGCCCGCGCCGCCCAGGGCGCCTCGGCCGCGCTGCTGATCCCGCAGGTCCTCGGCACCATCACCGCCGCGACCGACGGCGCCCGGCGCGGGCGGGCGCTCAGCGTCTACGGCGCCGTCGGCGGCATCTCGGTCGTCATCGGGCAGGTGCTCGGCGGCATGCTGATCGCGGCGGACGTCTTCGGCACCGGCTGGCGCTCCGTCTTCCTGCTGAACGTGCCGTTCGCGCTGCTCGCGCTGGTCCTCGCCGTCCGCTACGTCCCGGAGAGCCGCGCCACCCGGGCCGCCCGGGTCGACGTGCCCGGCACTGTCCTGCTCACCGCGACCCTGCTGTCCCTGCTCGTCCCGCTGATGGAGGGCCGGGCGGCCGGCTGGCCGGTGTGGTCCTGGGTCCTGCTGGGCCTGTTCCCGGTCTTCGCCGTCGCGTTCGCCCTGGTCGAGATCCGCGCCGAGCGCCGCGGGGACACCCCGCTCGTGCCGCCGACCCTGCTGCGCATCCCCGAGATGCGCCGCGGCCTCGGCATCGCGCTGCCCTACTTCGCGGGCTTCGGCGGCTTCATGTTCGTCATCGCCGTCGCCCTGCAGCAGGGGCTGGCGCTCGGCCCGGTCGCGTCCGGCTGGGCGCTCGTCCCGATGGCCGTCGGCTACTTCACCGCCTCGCTCTCCGGTCCGCGCCTGATCGGCCGGTTCGGCAGCCGGGTGCTCACCGCCGGGGCCGTCATCCAGGCCGTCGGCCTCACCACCCTGGCCGTCACCGTCCTCGCCGACTGGGCCGGCTTCTCGCCGCTGCGGATGGCCCCCGGGGTCGCGCTCGCCGGAATCGGCCAGGGCCTGATCGGCACCCCGCTCTTCCGGGTCGTCCTCTCCAAGGTGCCCGCCGCCCGGGCCGGCGTCGGCAGCGGCGTCCTCGCCACCGGCCAGCAGTCCAGCCTCGCCCTCGGCGTCGCGACCCTCGGCACGCTCTACCTGTCCCTCGCGCCCTCCCTGGGCATGGACCGGGCGCTCGCCCTGTGCCTCGGGATCCAGCTCCTGGGCTCGTTCACCATCCTGTACCTGACCACCCGGCTCCCCCGCTCCATCGGCTGAGCCCCCGGGTCACGCCCGTCGGCGCGGGCCCCGCAACCGGTACGCACCGGTGGCGGGGCCCGCGCCGTTTCCTCGCCGGAGAACGGCCGAGGGCCCGGATCGCGGGGATCCGGGCCCTCGGGGAGTCGAGTGCGGGCTCAGGCGGTGGCGGCCGGCTCGGCGTCCAGTTCGGCGAAGAACTCGTCGGCGATCGCGCGCGTGCGCGGCAGGTCGCCCAGCGGCTCGCCCACCACGCGGCCCGCCAGGTCGACGGCGACGGCGATGACGTCCTCCTTGAGCGCGGCCTCCGCGAGCACGCGGTCGGCCTCCAGCTGCACCTTGGCCGCCGCGACGATGCCGTCGCGCTGCGCCTGGCCCTCGGCGCGCACCGCCGCGATCAGGGCCGCGCCCTCCTCGGCGGCGTTCTGGCGGATCTCCGCGGCCTCGTGCCGGGCCGCGCTGAGCTCGGCCTGGAGCTGGTCGTGGACGGCCCGCGCCTCCGCCTGCGCGGCCTCCGCCCGCTCGGCCCCGCCCTCGATGGCGTCCGCACGGGCGGCGAGGTTCTTCTCGATGCGCGGCAGCAGCACCGCACCGAGAACGCCGAATATCAGGAAGAAGCAGAAGAGGCCGACGACGAGTTCAGCTGGATCTGGCTGCAGTGGTCCCATGCGGCGCATGCTAGTGGGAGCTCTCAACAGGCCGGGCGGCGCCCCCTTGGTGACGTCCGGTCAGCCTTGTCCCGCCAGGCTGCTCCGGGTCCGATCGAAATACGGTTGCGCCGCCTCCGGGACTTCGTGTCAGAATGACGATATGAGCAACGAGCACATGGGGGACCCGGTCGACACCCGCGACCGGACGGAGCTGGCGGCGCTCGTGGACGCCGGCGCCCGGCCGAAGTGGCTGATGTTCTGGGGGCACCGGGCCCGGCAGGACGGCGCGATCGGGCAGGGCGCGCTGAGCCAGTGGTGGCCGTGCCGGTTCACCGTGGACGGCGTGGAGTACGCGAGCGCCGAGCACTGGATGATGGCCGGCAAGGCCCGCATGTTCGGGGACGCCGCGATCGAGCGGCGCGTCCTGGCGGCCCGCACGCCCGCCGAGGCCAAGAAGCTCGGCCGACTGGTCGCGGACTTCGACGAGGCCACCTGGACGGCCGGGCGCTTCGAGCTCGTCGTGGCGGGCAACGTCGCGAAGTTCGGCCAGGACGAGACCCTGCACAGCTACCTGCTCGGCACCGCGAACCGCGTCCTCGTCGAGGCCAGCCCGGTCGACCGCGTCTGGGGCATCGGCCTCGCCGCCGACGACGAACGCGCGGAACGCCCGGCCGAGTGGCGCGGGGAGAACCTCCTCGGCTTCGCCCTCATGGAGGCCCGCGCCCGCCTCACCGCCTGAGGCCCGCGCCCGCCTCACCGCCTGAGGCCGGTCGCCTCCCCCGGAGCGCGACCGGCGCACTTCTCGCAACGACCGCCGTCCGCGCGCTCCTTGACACCAGCCGGAGACGGCTGGACGTGCCCCCGTAACCGCCCCGCCACATTCCGACACCAGGATGTCTCGCAGTCAGGGACCAGATGGACAGGGTGGGGCGATCATGCGCATGCGGTCGAGCGCGCAAGAAAGCGAACTGCAGGCTCACGAACTGCGCGCGGAGCTGGACGAGTTACTCCGCGCCAGCCGGTACGCCGGGCAGCGCGAGCGACGGCTCACCGAGGCGATACAGGCCTCCCCGGACCGGCAGTGGCCGGACGGGGAGCTCATGCGGCAGCTCGCCCAGGCGCGCACGCTGCGCGAGGGCCTGGGCGCCCGGTGCATCCAACTGAGCGACCAGCTACAGCAGTTGGAGTTCGACCTGCGCCAGCACCCGGCGCAGGCGCCGCAATTCGCCACCCCGGAGCCGCCACCGCCGCGCCCGGACATCGGGGCGCTGGCGGGGCGGGTGACCACGCTCCACCGCAGCGGTGCCCTCACCGAGGTGGCCGACCTGCTGACCCAGGCCGCCGTCCGGCTCACCCCGGACGAGACCGCCCAGCTCGCCGGCCTCCTGGCCCGAAGAGGCCCGGGCGAGGCCTCCCGGCAACTCGCCCGCAGCGCCGCGCACACGGCCCCCGAGCACGCCGTCGCGGTGCTCGCCGAACTGCGCGAGGCGGGGCTCGCCGACGAGGCGGCCGAATTGTTCCACGCCTTCTGGGGCTACCCGGCCACCGCCCTGCCCGCCCTCCTCGCGGCCCTGGAGCACGCCGGCCAACTCGCCGACGGGGCCACGCTCCTGTGGGAGTGGGGCTCCGCCCCGACGCCCGAGCTGACCGTCCTCGCCGCCGGCCTCCGGCAGGCGGGCCGCCACAACGACGTCCGGACGCTGCTGCGCCAGGCCGCAGGCCGCCCGACGGCCGACCTCGCGGCCCTCGCGACGGACCTCCCGGCGCCCCTGCCCGCCGTGCTGCTGCACGAGCTCGCCGCGCTCCGCCCGCCCGTCGAACTCGTCCGGCTGGCGGCCTCGCTGGACCACCACCGCGGCCTCTACGACCTGCTCCTCGCCGCCCTGCACGCCGACCCGGCCAGGCACCGCGCGACCCTGGCCGCCCTCCGCGCGGCCGGCCTGCCGACCGAACCCGCCGTGCCCGCCCGCTCCCGCTGGGGCCGGCGGTAGGGCGCCGAGCCCGAACGCGAGGAAGCCCCCGCCCGTCCCGCAGGACGAACGGGGGCTCCCCGGAGAGCGAGCGGCCTCAGCAGCCGATCAGGCGCGCGGCCAGGTACGACTTGACCTGGTCGAGCGAGACGCGCTCCTGCGCCATGGTGTCGCGCTCGCGCACGGTCACCGCGTTGTCCTCAAGGGTGTCGAAGTCGACGGTGACGCAGAACGGCGTGCCGATCTCGTCCTGGCGGCGGTAGCGCTTGCCGATGGCGCCGGCGTCGTCGAACTCGACGTTCCACGCGGTGCGCAGGTCGGCGGCGAGGCCGCGGGCCTTCGGGGACAGCTCGGCGTTGCGCGACAGCGGCAGGACGGCGACCTTGACCGGGGCCAGGCGCGGGTCGAGCCGCATGCCGACGCGCTTCTCCAGGACGCCCTTGGCGTTGGGCGCCTCGTCCTCGAAGTAGGCGTCGATCAGGAAGGCCAGCATGGCGCGGTTGAGGCCGGCCGCCGGCTCGATGACGTACGGGAAGTACCGCTCGCCGCTCTCCTGGTCGAAGTACTTGAGGTCCTGGCCGGAAGCCTCGCTGTGCACCCGCAGGTCGTAGTCGGTGCGGTTGGCGACGCCCTCGAGCTCGGAGAACTCGCTACCGCCGAAGTTGAAGCGGTACTCGATGTCCACCGTGCGCTTGGCGTAGTGGGAGAGCTTCTCCTTCGGGTGCTCGAAGAAGCGCATGTTCTCGGTGCGCAGGCCGAGGCCGACGTACCAGTCCCAGCGCTGCTGGAGCCAGTACTCGTGCCACTGCTCGTCCTCGCCCGGCTTGACGAAGAACTCCATCTCCATCTGCTCGAACTCGCGGGTGCGGAAGATGAAGTTGCCGGGGGTGATCTCGTTGCGGAAGCTCTTGCCGGTCTGGGCGATGCCGAACGGCGGCTTCTTGCGCGAAGTGGTCTGGACTGCCTTGAAGTTGGTGAAGATGCCCTGGGCGGTCTCGGGGCGCAGGAAGGCCAGGCCGCCGGCCTCCTCGGTGACGCCGAGGTGGGTCTTCAGCATGCCCGAGAAGTCCTTGGGCTCGGTGAACTGGCCCTTGGTGCCGCAGTCGGGGCAGTTGACGTCCTTGAGGCCATTCGGCGGCGGGAAGCCGTGCTTGGCCTCGTACTTCTCCTCAAGGTGGTCGGCGCGGTGGCGCTTGTGGCAGGAAAGGCACTCGGTCAGCGGGTCGTTGAAGGTGGCGACGTGGCCGGAGGCCTCCCACACCTCGCGGGCGAGGATCACCGACGAGTCCAGTCCGACGACGTCCTCACGGGCCTGCACCATCGTGCGCCACCACTGGCGCTTGATGTTCTCCTTGAGCTCGACGCCCAGCGGCCCGTAGTCCCAGGCGGCACGCGTACCGCCGTAGATCTCGCTGCAGGGGTAGACGAAGCCACGGCGCTTGCTCAGGCTGACGATCGTGTCGATCTTGTCGGCGGCCACAGTGCTCTCTTCAGTACGTAAGGCACGGTCAGGGCACGGCTGGTTGCTCGTACCCGAATACCTCAGATTACCGGCCCCATGGGTACGGGGTTCAAATCGGTATCGTCGGACCGGCCCCACTGATTCCCATCGCACCACCCGAGCCGGTCACCCGCCGTTCACCCACCCGAGTGATTTGACAATCGTTTCCAATCAAGATGAGAATGATTGTCATGATGATCCGACGACACGCTCGCACCTCCATAGCCTTGGCCGCCACCACGATCGCCGCCGCGCTCACGCTCACCGCGTGCGGCGGCAGCAGCAGCGCCAAGGACGCGGACGGCAAGCTGAACGTCGTCGCCTCCTTCTACCCGATGGAGTTCCTCGCCCAGCAGATCGGCAAGGACCACGTCGCGGTCACCGACCTCACCGCCCCTGGCGTCGAGCCGCACGACCTGGAGCTCACCGCCAAGCAGGTCGCGAGCGTCCAGAAGGCCGACGCGATCCTCTACCTCAAGGGCCTGCAGCCGACCGTCGACCAGGCCGTCGGCCAGTCCTCCGCGAAGGCGAAGATCGACGCCACCGCCGCCAGCCCGCTGGTCGACCACCACCTCGACGAGGACACCGCCGCGGGCGACGGCCACAAGCACGACGGCCCGGCCGGCGACCCGCACATCTGGCTCGACCCGGCCCGCTACACGACGATCGCCAAGAGCGTCGGCGACTCCTTCGCCAAGGCCGACCCGGCCCATGCGGACGACTACCGGAAGAACACCGACGACCTCGTCAACCGGCTCGGCGCCCTGGACAAGGAGTTCCAGACCGGGCTGAAGGACACCAGGACCAGGACCTTCGTCACCAGCCACGCCGCCTTCGGCTACCTCGCCGACCACTACGGCCTCACCCAGGTCGCCATCAACGGCGTCGACCCGGAGTCCGAGCCCACCCCGGCCCGCCTCGCCGCGGTGCAGAAGGCCGCCAAGGACAACGGCGTCACCACGATCTTCTTCGAGGCCCTCGTCGACCCCAAGCTCGCCAACACCGTCGCCAAGGACCTCGGTCTCAAGACCGCGGTCCTGGACCCGCTGGAGGGCGTCAAGGACCCGGCCAAGGACGACTACCTGAGCGTGATGCGGCAGAACCTGGCCAACCTCCAGGCCGCCCTGGGCGCAGCTCCTGCCGCCGCCCCGACCGGCACTGCCCCGACGACGGACGCCCCGGCCACCACCGCCCCGACCCCCGCGCCCACCGCCAGCTGACGGGACCCCCGATGAACCACCCGATACCCCCGGCCGTCCGCCTCCACAGCGCCGTCGCCTCGCGCGGCGGCCGGCCGGTGCTGCGCGGGATCGACCTCACGGTCGAGCCCGGCGAGGTCGTCGCCCTGCTCGGCGCGAACGGCTCCGGCAAGTCGACCACCGTCAAGACCGTGATCGGCTCCGTCCCGCTGGAGCAGGGCGCGCTGGAGCTGTTCGGCATCCCCTTCGCCAAGTTCCGCGCCTGGCACCGGATCGGGTACGTCCCGCAGCGCACCACCGCCGCCTCCGGCGTCCCGGCGACGGTGCGCGAGGTCGTCTCCACCGGACGGCTCCCGCAGCACCGCCTGCTGCCGTTCCGCCGCAGGGACCGGGACGCCGTGGACCGCGCGCTCGCCGCCGTCGGCATGCTCGACCGGGCCGGGGACGGCGTCGGCGACCTCTCCGGCGGCCAGCAGCAGCGCGTGCTCATCGCCCGCGCCCTGGTCGGCTCCCCCGACCTGCTGATCATGGACGAGCCGATGGCCGGCGTCGACGCCGCCAGCCAGCAGGTGCTCGCCGACACCCTGCGCGCCGAGGTCGCCCGCGGCGCCTCCGTGCTCCTCGTCCTGCACGAACTCGGGCCGCTGGAGCCGCTGATCGACCGCGCCGTGGTGCTCCGGGACGGCTGCGTCGCACACGACGGCCCGCCCGTGCCAAACACCGGCCTGCACGCCCTGCCCGGCCACGACCACGTCCACCCGCACGCCGACCACACCCCGCCGAGGCTGCTCGCATGACCGAGATGCTCTCCTACGACTTCATGCAGCGCGCCCTGCTCGCCGCCGTACTGGTCGGGATCACCGCCCCAGCCGTCGGCATCTACCTGGTGCAGCGCCGCCAGGCCCTGATGGGCGACGGCATGGGCCACGTCGCGATGACCGGCGTCGGACTCGGCTTCATCTTCCAGACCAGCCCGGTCTGGATGGCCGTCCTGGTCTGCGTGCTCGGCGCCGTCACCATGGAGCTCGTCCGCTCTCGCGGCAACCAGCGCGGGGACATCGCCCTCGCGATGCTCTTCTACGGCGGCATGGCCTGCGGCAAGCTCCTCGTCTCGCTCTCCGCCCAGGCCGGGGCCGGCTCGCTGGAGAGCTACCTGTGGGGCTCCATCCTCACCGTCGCCCCCGCGGACCTCGCCGCGATCGCCGCACTCGGCGCGGTGGTCATCGCCGTCACCGTCGGCCTGCGCCGCCAGCTCTTCGCGATCTGCCAGGACGAGGACTTCGCCCGGGTCACCGGCCTGCCGGTGCGCACGCTCAACCTGCTGCTCGCGGTCATGGCCGCGGTCACCGTCACCGTCGCCATGCGGGTCGTCGGCCTGCTGCTGGTCAGCGCCCTGATGGTGGTCCCGGTGGTGGCCGCCCAGCAGCTCACCCGCTCCTTCGCCGCCACCCAGGCGGCCTCGATCGCGCTCGGCGTGGTCGTCTCGCTGGCCGGCGTCACCGGCTCCTACCAGCTCGACGTGCCCTCCGGCCCGGCCATCGTGCTGCTCGCCATCGCGGTCTTCGCGGTGTTCAGCGCGATCGCCGCGCCGCTGGCCCGACGCCGCCACCGGGCGGGCGCCGACCCGGGGCCGCGCGAGTGCGACGTCCAACTGCCCGGACGGGCTTCTTCGAACACCTCTGACGCGGGCACGCCGGAGGGGCGGGCGGGGCTGGCACAATGAGGTGCGAGACGCCCACCACCCCAGGAGGACCCACGGTGACCACCGCCGGCCCGTCGCCGCGTGCCCGATCGACCCGGCAGCGTGCCGCCGTCTCGGCGGCCCTGGACGAGATCGAGGACTTCCGCAGCGCGCAGGAGCTCCACGACATGCTCAAGCACCGCGGAGACTCCGTCGGGCTGACCACGGTCTACCGCACGCTCCAGTCCCTCGCCGACGCCGGCGAGGTCGACGTGCTGCGCACCGCCGACGGCGAGGCGGTGTACCGGCGCTGCAGCAGCGGTCACCACCACCACCTGGTCTGCCGGCACTGCGGCGCGACCGTCGAGGTCGAGGGCCCGGCGGTGGAGCGGTGGGCCAACTCCGTCGCCTCGGAGCACGGGTTCAGCGACATCGCGCACACGCTGGAGATCTTCGGCACCTGCGCGGAGTGCGCCAAGAAGGCCTGACGGGCCGCACACGCCTGACGGAACGACGGAAAGGCCCGTGGGAACGGATCCCACGGGCCCTTCGTCGTGTCCTCAGCGCTGCGCGGGGACTCCCTGCGCGGGCACCTCGTTCGGGATGGCCCCGCCGAAGCGCCGGTCGCGCATCGCGTACTGCTCGCAGGCACGCCACAGGTCGCGGCGGTCGAAGTCCGGCCAGAGCACGTCCTGGAACACGAACTCGGCGTAAGCGGACTGCCAGAGCAGGAAGTTGGAGGTGCGCTGCTCGCCGCTGGGGCGCAGGAACAGGTCCACGTCCGGCATGTCCGGGTGGTACAGGTACTTGGCGATGGTCTTCTCGCCGACCTTCTTCGGGTCGAGCTTGCCGGACGCGACGTCGGCCGCGATGGCCTGCGCCGCGTCCGCCAGTTCGGCCCGGCCGCCGTAGTTGACGCACATGTAGAGCGTGACGGCGTCGTTGTCCTTGGTCTGCTCCTCGGCGACCTTGAGCTCCTGGACGACGCTCTTCCACAGCTTGGGCATCCGGCCGGCCCAGCGCACCCGCACGCCCATCGCGTCCATCTCGTCGCGGCGGCGGTGGATGACGTCCCGGTTGAAGTTCATCAGGAACTTCACCTCGTCGGGCGAGCGCTTCCAGTTCTCGGTGGAGAACGCGTACAGCGAGATGTTCTTCACGCCGAGCTCGATCGCGCCCTTGAGCACGTCCAGCACGACCGCCTCGCCGACCTTGTGGCCCTCGGTGCGCGGCAGCCCGCGCTCCTTGGCCCAGCGGCCGTTGCCGTCCATCACGATGGCGACGTGGTTCGGCACCAGCTCGCCGGGGATCTTCGGGGGCCGGGCGCCGCTGGGGTGCGGGGTCGGGGGGAGGTACTCCCGCTGCTTGCCGCCGCCGAAGAGCCGTCGCGCTGCCATGTGCTCACTTCTCCACGTATCTCATCGAGCGGATTCCCCGCTCCAGGTGCCACTGCAGATAGGCCGCGACGAGGCCGCTGCCCTCCCGCCAGTACCGCGGCTCGCAGGAATCCGCCGTCTGCCAGTCGCCCGACAGCAGCGCCCCGAGCAGTACCAGTGTCTCAGGGGAGGGTACGGCACATCCGGGCACTCGGCAGTCCGCGCACAGCACCCCGCCCGCCGGGAGCGAGAAGAAACGGTTCGGCCCGTCCAGCCCGCACTTGGCGCAGTCGGTGAAGCTCGCGCCGTACCCGTTCACCGCGAGCGAGCGCAGCAGGAAGGCGTCCAGCACCAGGTGCGACTCGTGCAGCCCGGCCGCGAGCGTGCGCAGACCCCCCACGAGCAGCAGGTACTGCTGGACGGCCGGCTCGCCCTCGTTCTCGGCGAAGCGCTCGGCCGTCTCCAGCATCGCCGTCCCGGCGGTGTACCGGCCGTAGTCGGTGACGATCGAACCGCCGTACGGCGCGATCGTCTCGACCTGGGTGCACAGCGGCAACCCGCGGCCGATCAGCTCACTCCCCCGGCTGAAGAACTGCACGTCCACGTGCGAGAACGGCTCCAGCCGGGCGCCGAACTTGGACTTGGTCTTGCGCACCCCGCGCGCCACCGCGCGCACCTTGCCGTGCTGGCGGGTCAGCAGGGTGATGATCCGGTCGGCCTCGCCGAGCTTCTGCGCCCGCAGCACCACGCCGTCGTCCCGGAACAAGCTCATGCGCCCGCCTCGCTACGCTCGGCAGGGGCATTCGCCCACTCGCACCTGTTCAATGACTCGCTCGCTCCGCCATGCCCACCATTGTCGCCCACCCGGGCGCAGCCGTGTGCCCGCACCCAGGCCGTGGGGGAGGACCTGTGCGGTGCGGGTCACGGCGGGCCCGGAGGGGGGAGACGGGCCCGTTTGTGGGGGTTGGTGATGGCTCTGCGGCAGTGTGTGGAGAGAGCAGGTCTAGTACGGCGCCCGGGTGGCCGCCTCCAGCAGCGCCGAGACCCGGGTCTGGGGCAGGTCCAGGCAGCGCCCGACCGCGGCCAGCGCCTCCCGCTCCTGCGGCAGGTAGCGCCCGTCGGCGAGCGCGATCGCCGCGCCCTGGAGCAGCAGCCGCTCGCGGCCCTGGTGGGCCAGGTGCGGGGCGAGCGGTTCGAGCACCGCGTGCAGTTCCACGGCGAGGCCGCCGGCCTCCCCCAGCCTCCGGCCGGGAGGTGCCCCCAGGTCCTGGGCGTCGTAGAGTTCGCCGCCGAGCCCGGACAGGGCGGCGAGCGCGGCCAGCACCTGGGCCTCGCCGCAGTCCTCGAACCCGGCCTCGCGCACCGCCGCGCAGGCGGCCTCGCGGGCCGCGCGATGGGCGGTGCCGCCGGCCGCGAGCAGGGCCAGCGCGATCGTGTACTGGGCGTCCCGCAGCATGCCGCCGAGCCGGACGCAGGTGGGCTGTTCGAGGCTCTCGACCCCGTACCGGCCGTCGCAGCCGGTGCACTGCACGCTGCCGATCACCGGTCCGAGCGGGAGCACCGGGGTGCCCAGCAGCCGCAGCCACCGCCGGCCGTGCTGCCGGCGGTAGTTGCGGTCCCCGCCGCAGCCCGGGCAGAAGAAGTCACCGAGAACGTCGGTCCGCCACCTCGGGCGAACACCCCACAAGCTGGTCACGGCGCCACTCCCCAGACATGGCAGGCGGCCTGCACAACTATGGGCAGGTCACGCGACCGGACACCGAGGCCGTCCCACCGACCCGGCTTTCCGGTGGATCGATGTTGCCACGCCCGGAGGCGGGTGTCAGTACCCCGAACGCCTTCCGGAGCGAAAAAATGTGGCCCAGGACACAGTCGGGGCGGGCAACGCCGAGGGCCGCCCCGCAGGACGGCCCTCCGTGCGTGCCACTCGTACGAACTACCCGCGCTGCGCCCGGTTGACGGCGCTGATCATCGCCTTCAGGGACGCCAGCACGGTGTTGGCGTCGATGCCCACGCCCCACAGCACCTTGCCGTCCACCGCGCACTCGACGTACGCGGCGGCCTGGGCGTCGCCGCCCTCGCTCAGCGCGTGCTCGGAGTAGTCCAGGACGCGCACGTCCACGTCGATCCGGCCCAGCGCGTCGGCGAACGCGGAGACCGGGCCGTTGCCGACACCGGTCAGGGTGACCGGCACGCCGTCCACCACGGCCCCGGCGATCAGCGCGTCCCGGCCGTCCTCGGTGGTCAGGGTGCGCGAACCGCTCAGCGTGATCCGGCCCCACGGGTTGTCCGTGGTCGGCAGGTACTCGTCCTCGAAGACCCGCCAGATCTCGGCCGGGGTGACCTCGCCGCCCTCGGCGTCGGTCTTGGCCTGGATGATCCGGGAGAACTCGATCTGCATGCGGCGCGGCAGGTCCAGCTTGTGGTCGTTCTTCAGGACGTACGCGACACCGCCCTTGCCGGACTGGCTGTTGACCCGGATGACCGCCTCGTAGGTGCGGCCGACGTCCTTCGGGTCGATCGGCAGGTACGGCACGCCCCAGGTGTGCTCCGCCACCGGCACGCCCGCCGCCTTCGCGTCCGCCTCCAGGGCGTCGAAGCCCTTCTTGATGGCGTCCTGGTGCGAGCCCGAGAAGGAGGTGTAGACCAGGTCACCGGCGTACGGGTGGCGCGGGTGCACCTCCATCTGGTTGCAGTACTCGGCGGTGCGGCGCACCTCGTCGATGTCGGAGAAGTCGATCTGCGGGTCGACGCCCTGCGAGAACAGGTTCATGCCCAGGGTCACCAGGTCGACGTTGCCGGTCCGCTCGCCCTGGCCGAACAGGCAGCCCTCGATGCGGTCCGCACCGGCCATGTAGGCCAGTTCGGCGGAGGCGACGGCGGTGCCACGGTCGTTGTGCGGGTGCACCGACAGACAGACGAACTCGCGGCGCGACAGGTTGCGCGACATCCACTCGAACTGGTCGGCCTGGACGTTCGGGGTGGCCCGCTCGATGGTGGCCGGCAGGTTCAGGATGATCTCGCGGCCCTCGCCCGGCTGCCAGACGTCCATGACCGCCTCGCAGACCTCCAGCGCGAAGTCCAGCTCGGTGTCGACGAAGATCTCCGGCGAGTACTGGTAGCCGAAGACGGTGTCCTCGCCCAGCAGCTTCTCCGCGTACTCCATCACCAGCCGGGTGCCGTCGGTGGCGATCGCCTTGGTGGCCGCCATGTCGTTGCGGAACACCACCCGGCGGAAGAGCGGCGCGGTCGCGTTGTACAGGTGGACGGTCGCGCGCGGGGCGCCGACCAGCGACTCGACGGTCTTCTCGATCAGCTCCTCGCGGGCCTGCGTCAGCACCGAGATGGTGACGTCCTCGGGGATCGCCCCCTCCTCGATCAGCGACCGTACGAAGGCGTGGTCGGTGGCCCCGGAGGACGGGAAGCCGACCTCGATCTCCTTGTAGCCCATCGAGACCAGCAGGTCGAACATCTTGCGCTTGCGGGCCGGCGACATCGGGTCGATCAGCGCCTGGTTGCCGTCCCGCAGGTCGGTGGACAGCCAGCGCGGCGCCTTGGTGATCACCTTGTCCGGCCAGGTGCGGTCGGGCAGGTCGACCGTGCCGAACGGCAGGTAGCGCCCGTGGCGCATGCCGGACGGCTGCTGGCGCACGCTCGCGGCGGTGATCGAGGTGGGACGGTCGACGAAGGCCCGGCCGGCGGGGATGGGCGCGGCGGAGGTCTGCTCGGTCATGGAACGGCTCTCGGCTTCCTGTGGGTGCGGGGCTGGTCGGGTCCTGTGAAAGGGGGGAAAACACCGACTGGCCGGCCTGCTGCCGCTCACGATCCGCCGTTGGACCGCCGGATGACGCGCACAGCTCGATCCCCGCGGCGAGGGAGCCGGCCCCAGTGGACTACAGGCCCTCGACGCGGCAGCTAAGAAGAAGCAGCCCGTTGCGCATGATGATCCCCAGCGTAACCGAGGCACGTGCGCCCCCGAAGTGATCCGGGCAACCTTCCCACTCCTTGAGACGGCGGCACCGGCGCCTCCGCTTGCGCGCGCGCCGGTGACAACCGGTCATCGAAGCCTCACTCTGGGCCACATGACTGCCGCGCCGCCGCTGTGCACCATCGTTCCGCCGTACGTCCTGGACCACCTCGCCGAGGCCGGTCACGAGCCCGCCGCCCGCTCCCTGCTCCTCGACGCCGCCCACCGCTCGACCCGCCACGCCGCTCTCCCGGCCGCCCCCGCCGCCCCCGCCGCCCCGGGCACCCCGGGCACCCCGGGTGCCACCGGGCTCAGCCGGGTGATCGCCGACACCGGCCACAGCGAGCGGCTGCCCGGACGGACCGTCCGCACCGAGGGCCAGGCCCCGGTCGCCGACCGGTCCGCCGACCAGGCCTACGACGGCCTCGGCGCGACCTTCGCGCTGTACGCCGACGCCTTCGGCCGCCGCTCCGTCGACGGCCGCGGGCTGCGGCTGGACGCGACGGTGCACTACGGCCAGGACTACGACAACGCGTTCTGGAACGGCAAGCGGATGGTCTTCGGCGACGGCGACGGCGAGGTGTTCGGCGACTTCACCGCCTGCATCGACGTCATCGGCCACGAACTCACCCACGGCGTCACCCAGTTCACCGCCGGCCTGGAGTACCGGGACCAACCGGGGGCGCTCAACGAGTCGGTCTCCGACGTCTTCGGCTCGCTGGTCAAGCAGTACGCGCTGCGCCAGGGCGCGGCCGACGCCGACTGGCTGATCGGCGCCGGCCTGCTCGCCCCCGGCGTGCAGGGCGTCGCGCTGCGCTCGATGAAGGCGCCCGGCACCGCCTACGACGACCCGCGCCTCGGCAAGGACCCGCAGCCGGCGCACATGCGGGACTACGTGCAGACCGCCGGGGACAACGGCGGCGTGCACATCAACTCCGGCATCCCCAACCACGCGTTCTACCTGCTGGCCACCGCGCTCGGCGGCTCGGCCTGGGAGTGCGCCGGACGGATCTGGTACGACGCGCTGACCGGCCGCCGACTGCCCGCCGACGCCGACTTCACCGCCTTCGCCCGGGCCACCGTGGCCGCCGCCAAGGCCCGTTACCCCGACCGGAGTTCGATCGCGGACACCGTGACGGCCGCGTGGGCGCAGGTCGGCGTCAGCCCCGGCTGACGGCACCCCGGCCCCCGAACTCCCGTTCCCCGGGCCGGGGAGCGGGAGTTCGGGACCGGCCGAGACCAGGTTGAGCCGGGCTTAAGGTCACGGTCCGGGAAAAGCCCGGCAAAAACCCATCCCTACGTAGCACCATGGCCACCATGCGTATCCAGGTGACCCGGACCGGCGGCCTCGCGGGAATCGTCCGCCGCGCGGAGCTCGACACCACCGACCGTACGGACGCCCCGCACGTCCACGCGCTCGCCCGCGAGGCCGTCGCGGGCGGGCTGCGGGCCCCGTCGTACGGGGTGCCGGACGGCTTCCACTACGAGATCACCGTCGACGGCCGCACGGTCCACTGCGCCGACCCGAAGCTCACCGACTCGCAGCGCGAGCTGGTGTCGCTGGTGCTGCGCGAGGGCGCGTAGGACGTTCCCCGGGCACCCCCGCGCTGCACCCGGCCCCGCGGCCGGTCAGAACCCGAGCTTGCGCAGCTGCTTCGGGTCGCGCTGCCAGTCCTTGGCCACCTTGACGTGCAGGTCGAGGAAGACCGGCGTGCCGAGCAGCGCCTCGATGTGCTTGCGGGCCGTCGTGCCGACGTGCTTGAGCCGCGCGCCCTTGGCGCCGATGACGATCGCCTTCTGGCTCTGCCGCTCGATGTAGACGTTCGCGTGGATGTCCAGCAGCGGACGGTCCGCCGGGCGGCCCTCGCGCGGCAGCATCTCCTCGACCACGACGGCCAGCGAGTGCGGCAGCTCGTCCCGCACGCCCTCCAGGGCGGCCTCACGGATCAGCTCGGCGACCATGATCTGCTCGGGCTCGTCGGTGAGGTCGCCGTCCGGGTACAGCGGCATGCCCTCCGGCAGCAGCTTGGTGATCAGGTCGGCGACCAGCTCCACCTGCTTGTCGCCCACCGCCGAGACCGGAATGATCTCGGCCCACTCGATGCCCAGCTCGACGCCGAGCTGGTGGACGGCGATCAGCTGCTCGGCCAGCCGCTTGGAGTCGACCAGGTCAGTCTTGGTGACGATGGCGACCTTGGGGGTCTTCTTGATCTCGGCGAGCTCCTTGGCGATGAACTTGTCGCCGGGGCCGAGCTTCTGGTCGGCGGGCAGGCAGAAGCCGATCACGTCGACCTCGGCCCAGGTGGAGCGGACCAGGTCGTTGAGGCGCTCGCCGAGCAGGGTGCGGGGCTTGTGCAGACCGGGGGTGTCCACCAGGACGAGCTGGGCGTCCGGGCGGTGGACGATGCCGCGCACGGTGTGCCGGGTGGTCTGCGGACGGTCGGAGGTGATCGCGACCTTCGTCCCCACCAGGGCGTTGGTCAGGGTCGACTTGCCCGCGTTGGGCCGGCCGACGAAGCACGCGAATCCGGATCGGTACGGGGAGGAAGGGGCACTCATGCGCTCCATTCTCCCTGATCACCGGGAGCCGGCCGACCCGGCCGCGCGGTCAGCCCTTGGAACCGCCGCCGCGCGAGGTCAGCGCGGCGACGATCAGCAGCAGGAGGAAGGCCAGCGAGCCCCCGAGCCACCAGGGCGAGCCGGTCTCCTGCCACTTGCCCATCCCCATCACGAACAGCAGCAGCCCGGCGAAGAACGCCACCGTGCCCATGTCCCCAGCCCCCTCACCGATTCCCCTCCGGTGAGATTATCTGCTGAACGCAGGAACGTTCCGCCGGGCCACCGACGCGTCGGGAACGCGCGAGAACGCCCCTCAGGAGGCCTTGACCGCCACCCGGAGCGTCCCGTCCGGACCGGCCAGCAGCAGTGGCGTCCCGGCCCCGCCGAGGTCCCGCACGGCCGCCAGGTCGGCCTCGGCCGGCCGCTCCGCCTCGCTCACCACGGCCGCCGCCTCCAGCGACTTCGCCCCGCTGGCCACCGCCATCGCGACGGCCGTCTGCAGCGCGCTCAGCCGCAGCGACTCCAGCGCGACCGTCCCGGCCACGTACGTCCGCCCGGTCTCGTCACGCACCGCGGCCCCCTCGGGGACGCCGTTGCGGGCGCGGGCCGAGCGGGCCAGGGTGATGATCTTCTTGTCTTCGGGGTCGAGCTCGACGTTGTCACTCATGCGCCGAGCATAGGCGCCGACCGGCCCGCGGGGCCCGGGGCGGCCCTCAGTGGCCGACCGGCTGGGTCGGTCCCGGGTTCGGGTTGAGGACCTTGACGAAGGTCTTCGGACCGGACGGCAGCGGCGTCTCCCGCTCGATGCGCCCGCGCCAGAACGGGTTGTCGTGCGGCAGGTGGCTGCTCACCCGTCCGTACATCCCGAACGTCGTCACGACGGTCCCGAACACGAAGGCGAACAGCACGTTCGACATCCGGAAGTTGAGGATGTTGGCGTCCGGCCGGCCGAGCACCGTCAGCCCGTAGAACCCGGACAGGACGAACAGCACGCCGACCACCATGTTCAGGTTCGACGCGAAGTTCCCGCCGATCACCGCCCCCACCACCAGGATCGCGCCCACCACGATGGACAGGATGCTCAGCGCCCCGTTGGTCGACAGCCCGGCGACGCGGTCACCGTGCGTCGCGAGGAACCCCGGGTGGTCGGCCAGGCCGAGGCACCCGAACACGATCAGGAAGATCCCCCCGAGCCCCGCCCCGGCCCGCCACACGGTGGCGAGCTTCGAGTCGACGGGCAGTTCGTCTTGCAGCTTCATGGCGACCTCCACCATGGGCCGGCCGGGCGGCACCCGGCCTAGCTGTAGGGATGGCTCCCCTGCATGTGCGGGACCTCGTGCATGTAGAGCGAGCCGCACTGCTGACAGCAGCGCAACCCGGTGCCCCATTCCTGCTCGGGCCGGGTCTCGGCCTCGTCCGCCATGGTCCGGCCGCACAGCGCCATCGCGAGGTCGCCGTCCCGGACCACGTGCCAGACCTTGACCCCGCCCGCCGCCCCTTGCGGGCCGTACTCCGCGCGAAGTTGATGCGTCATGCCCTCCATGGTCGCTCCGCCGCCCCGCCGCCGCTACTCGCGGCTACTCGCCCTGGTCGTCCGAGGGGTCGTCGGCCCGGCGGACGGGGGTGGCGACCATCGAGCCGATGCGGTTGCGGCGGCCGGCGGAGGACTCGGCGGTCAGCAGGATGCCGGTCAGGCCGGTGTCGGCGGGTTCGGGCAGCGGGATCTCGCAGGCGGAGCCGGGGATCGGGACGCGGCCGAGGTGTTTGGCGAGCAGGCCGCCGACGGTCTCGACGTCCTCGTCCTCCAGCTCGATGCCGAAGAGTTCGCCGAGGTCCTCGACCAGGAGGCGGGCGGTGATCCGGTAGGAGCCGTCGCCGAGGTCCTCCACGGGCGCGATCTCCCGGTCGTACTCGTCGGTGATCTCGCCGACGATCTCCTCCAGGACGTCCTCGATGGTGACCAGGCCGGCCGTGCCGCCGTACTCGTCGATCACGATCGCCACGTGCGAGCGGCGCTGCTGCATCTCGCGCAGCAGGTCGCCGGCCGGCTTGGAGTCCGGGACGAAGACGGCCGGGCGCATCACCGCGCCGACCTCCTCCGACTCGGCCTCCCGGTTGATGTGGGTGCGCCGGACGAGGTCCTTCAGATAGACGATGCCGACGACGTCGTCCTCGTTGTCGCCGACCACCGGGATGCGCGAGAAGCCCGAGCGCAGCGCCAGCGTCAGCGCCTGCCGGACGGTCTTGTGCCGCTCGATCATCACCAGGTCGGTGCGCGGCACCATGACCTCGCGGACGATGGTGTCGCCCAGCTCGAAGACCGAGTGCACCATGCGGCGCTCCTCGTCCTCGATCAGGTCGTCCTTCTCGGCGAGGTCGACGAGGGCGCGCAGCTCCGCCTCGGAGGCGAACGGCCCCTCGCGGTAGCCCTTGCCCGGGGTCAGCGCGTTGCCGAGCAGGATCAGCAGCCGCGGGATCGGGCCGAGCACGGCGGCCAGCGGCAGCAGCACGAAGGAGGCCGCAGTCGCCGTGGTCAGCGGGTGCTGGCGCCCGATCGTGCGCGGCGAGACGCCCACCGCGACGAACGACACCAGCACCATCACGCCGAAGGCGAGCAGCACGGCCTGCCAGGTCGGGGCCACGTTGCGCACGCACACCACGGTGACCAGGACGGCCGCCGCCATCTCGCTGGCCACCCGGATCAGGGTGGCCAGGTTGAGGTAGCGGATCGGGTCGGAGGCGACGGTCAGCAGCCGGGCCGAGCCGCGCCGCCCGGAGCGGACGGCCTCCTCGGCCCGGAACCGGGACACCCGGGAGATGCCCGCCTCGGCGCACGCGGCCAGCCAGCCGAGCACGACGAGCAGCACGGCACCGAGGATGAAGCTCGTACTCTCACCACTCACAGGAGTTCGGGCTCCGCGCTCAGTGGGTGGTGGGGGCCGGCGAGAGGCCGCCGAGCCCGCGACCGGCCCGCCAGTCGTCGAGGATCCGCTTCTGGAGGGCGAACATCTCTTCCTCCTCCTCGGGCTCCTCGTGGTCGTAGCCGAGCACGTGCAGCACGCCGTGGACGGTGAGCAGCTGGAGCTCCTCGTCCATCGAGTGCTTGGACGGGGCCGCCTTGCCCTGCTGCTCGGCGACCTCGGGGCAGAGCACGATGTCGCCGAGCAGGCCCTGCGGCAGCTCCTCGCCCTCCTTGCCGGGGCGCAGCTCGTCCATGGGGAAGGACATCACGTCGGTGGGTCCGGGGAGGTCCATCCACTGGATGTGCAGCTCCTCCATCGCCGCGCCGTCCACCAGGATCACGGACAGTTCGGACTGCGGGTGGATCCGCATCTTGTCCAGGGCGAAGCGGGCGACGTCGAGGATGGCTTCCTCGTCGGCGTCCCAACCGGACTCGTTGGCGATGTCGATCGACATGACGGGCTGTTCGCTCAGCTTTCGGTGCGATGGGACTGTCGGGGTGCGCGGGGCGCCGTGGCCTTGCTCGCCGCGCGCCGCTGGGCGGGCTTGCGGGCGGCCGGGGCGTTGTCCTCGGCCTCCTGCCGGGCGTCCCAGCGTTCGTACGCGTCCACGATCCGGCCGACCAGCTTGTGGCGGACCACGTCGGTGCTGGTGAGGACGGAGAAGTGGATGTCGGGCACGTCGGCCAGGATCTCCTGGACGACCTTGAGACCGCTGCGGGTGCCGCCCGGGAGGTCGATCTGGCTGGTGTCGCCGGTGACCACCACCCGGGAGTTGAAACCGAGGCGGGTGAGGAACATCTTCATCTGCTCGGGCGAGGTGTTCTGGGCCTCGTCCAGGATGATGAAGGCGTCGTTGAGGGTCCGGCCGCGCATGTAGGCGAGCGGGGCGACCTCGATGGTGCCGGCCGCCATCAGGCGCGGGATGGAGTCCGGGTCCATCATGTCGTGCAGCGCGTCGTACAGCGGGCGCAGGTACGGGTCGATCTTCTCGTAGAGGGTGCCGGGCAGGAAGCCCAGCCGCTCCCCCGCCTCGACGGCCGGGCGGGTCAGGATGATCCGGTTGACCTCCTTGGCCTGCAGGGCCTGGACGGCCTTGGCCATCGCGAGGTAGGTCTTGCCGGTGCCGGCCGGGCCGAGGCCGAAGACGATCGTGTGCCGGTCGATCGCGTCGACGTAGCGCTGCTGGTTGAGGGTCTTGGGGCGGATCGTGCGGCCGCGGTTGGACAGGATGTTCGCGGTGAACACCTGGGACGGCGCCGGGCTGTCCGGGTCCTCCTCCTGGCTGCGGAGCATGGCGATGGAACGCTCCACGGAGTCCTCCGTGAGGGGCTGGCCGGTGCGCAGCACCAGCATCATCTCGTTGAAGAGCTTCTGCACGAGGCCGACCTCGGCGGGCGCCCCGGTGGCGGTCACCTCGTTGCCGCGGACGTGGATGTCGGCGGCGGGGAAGCCCTGCTCGATCACGCGCAGCAGCGAGTCCGCCGTGCCGAGCAGGGTGACCATCGGGTGCTTCTCGGGGATGACGATCCGGGCGCTGACGCGGCCGTCGTCGGCCGGTTCGGGGCGCGACTGACCATTGGTACGGGTCTGCGATGTGTCACTCATAGGTCGGCGCTGGGGCCTGCCTCATCCCATCCGTGGTGTCGTGTGCCGCTCGGTGTCTCCGGGGCACCAGGGTACGCCGCGAGCGTGATCGCCGCGGCGGGCGGCGGGGCCGCACCCGACGATGCTGCGGCAGATCGGGGGACGGCGCGAGCCCTTTTCGGCGCTCCCGGCCTCACCACGGGTTCCGCGAGCGCGAAGGCGGACGCTCAGGGCAGCCGCCGCGGCGGGACGGGCACCCGGGCGAGGTCGCCGGCGAGCACCAGTTCGCCGTCGAAGTGCTTGCGGGCGTCGGCCAGGTGCTGGCCGAGGTCGGGGTAGCGCTGGGAGAAGTGGGTCAGCACGAGGGTGCGCACACCGGCCTCGGCGGCGGCCTTGGCGGCCTGCCCGGCGGTGAGGTGGCCGTGGTCCTCGGCGAGGTGGGCGTCGGCGTCGGTGAAGGTGGACTCGACGACCAGCAGGTCGGCACCCTCGGCCAGTTCGTGGACGCCCTCGCAGAGCCGGGTGTCCATCACGAACGCGAACTTCTGGCCGAGCCTGGGCTCGCTGACCTCGTCCAGGGTGACCGTCCGGCCGTCCGCCTCGATCGCGCCATCGTGCTGCAGCCGGCCGACCGCCGGGCCCCGGATGCCGAGGGCGGCGAGCCGTTCGGGCACCAGGCGGCGGCCGTCCGGCTCGGACAGCCGGTAGCCGAAGGACTCCACCGGGTGCGAGAGGCGCACCGCGTCCAGCGCGAAGCGCGCGCCGGGCGCGGGCAGCGGTCCCGGCTCGTCGATCGGGCGCGGGCGCAGCACCGCCGTCTCGTGGTAGGCGGTGGCGTGCCGCAGCCGCTCGAAGTAGACCTCGCCGGAGGCGGGGAAGTAGACGTCGACCGGGTGCGGGACGCGGTCCAGGTTGATCCGCTGGATCACCCCGGCGAGGCCCAGGCAGTGGTCGCCGTGGAAGTGGGTCACGGCGATCCGGGTGATCTGGGTGGCCGAGACCCCGGCGTGCAGCATCTGCCGCTGGGTGCCCTCGCCGGGGTCGAACAGCAGTCCCTCGCCGTCCCAGCGCAGGAGGTAGCCGTTGTGGTTGCGGTGCCGGGTGGGCACCTGGCTGGCGGTGCCGAGGACGACGAGTTCGCGCTGCGACACGTAGGTCAGACCATGCTCTCGGTCATCGGCTTGCCGCCGAGCACGTGCACGTGCGCGTGGAAGACGGTCTGCCCCGCGCCGGCGCCGGTGTTGAAGATCAGCCGGTAGTCCTCGACGCCCTCGTCCCTGGCCACCAGGCCCGCCTCGGCGAGGAGTTCGCCGGCGATCTCCGGCTCGGCGGCGGCCAGCGCGGCGGCGTTCGGGTAGTGGACGTGCGGGATGACGAGGACGTGCACCGGCGCCTTCGGGGCGATGTCGCGGAAGGCGAGGACGCGCTCGGTCTTGCGCACCACCGTGGCCGGGATTTCGCCCGCCACGATCTTGCAGAACAGGCAGTCGGGCTGCGGCTCGCCGGCCATCGGATTCTCCTCGGGATCGCGTTCGGGGTCGTGCTTCGTCTGCGCTGGGGCCGTACGGCCGCAGCCTAGCCGAGCCGCCCGGTGGCCTGCTCGTACTCCCGCAGGTGCTTCCAGCGCACGATCCGCACGCCGACGATGTCGCCCTCGCCCTCGAACTCCTCGCTGAGCCAGCTGACCAGCAGGACGACGAAGCCGATCAGCCAACGCCGGGTGAGCCGCCAGGTGTTGGGGTGCATGACGCGCTTGCGGCGGATCACCCGCAGCGCCATGACGCCCTTGCCGACGCTGAAGCCGGTGAGGCGGGCGAGCAGCACCTGGTTGACGAACGACAGGACGAGGCCGGTGGCCAGCAGGCCGACGATCCACGGCACGCCGGCGACCGCGCCGTGCTTGCCCGCGTGGCCGGCCTTGTTCGCGACGGCGAAGGCCGGGCCGACGGCGACCAGGAAGTCGATCAGGATGGCCGGAAAGCGCCGGTAGTTGCTGGTCTCCGGCGGCGTGGGCGCCGCGGTGGCGGCGTCGAACCCCTGCCCGTGGGCCGCGTACGGCTGCGCGGGCTGCGGCTGTTGGGCCGGCTGCGGCTGGTACGGCTGGCCGTGCGCCGGGTACGGGTTCTGCCCGTGCGGCGGGTACGGATTCTGACCGTACTGCGGCTGGGGCTGCTGGTACTGCTGCGGCTGCTGGTACTGCTGCGGCGGCGGCTGCTGCTGCCCGTACGGATTCGGCGGGTACCCCTGCGCCGGGTACGCCTGCTGCGGCGGCTGCGGCTGTGCGTAAGGGTTCTGGCCGTACTGCTGCGGTGATGGATAGCCCTGTGCCATGTGCTCCCCCGTAGAGCTGTCGAGCAAGATCAGCCCCGCATCCTACTCACCGCCCGGAGCGGGAAGTCGGCCCACCCGACTTCCCGCTCCGGACCCGCCCCTACTGCCAGGGCAGCGGCGGCGCCGTCCGGGCCGGCGCCTCGGCGAGCGCGGCCAGCGCGATGCGCACGCCGGCGGCCAGCTGCGGGTCCTCGCCCGCGGCCCACTCGTGCGGCGCGATCGGCACCTCGACGTCCGGGTCGACGCCGTGGTTCTCCACGCCCCAGCCGTAGTTCTCCAGCCAGAACGAGTACTTGGGCTGGGTGACCAGGGTGCCGTCGACCAGGTGGTAGCGGCTGTCGATGCCGATCACCCCGCCCCACGTCCGGGTGCCGACCACCGGGCCGAGCCCCAGCGCCTGGATCGCGGCGTTGACGATGTCGCCGTCCGAACCGGAGTACTCGTCGGCGAGCGCGACGACCGGTCCGCGCGGGGCGTCCCCGGGGTAGGGCTGCGAGCTGGTGATGTCCCGGGCGACGTTCCAGCCGACGATCCGGCGGGCCAGCTTCTCGATCACCAGCTGGGAGGTGTGGCCACCCCGGTTCTCCCGGATGTCGACGATCACGCCCTCCTTGGCCATCTCGGAGCGCAGGTCGCGGTGGAGCTGGGCCCAGCCGGCGCTCTGCATGTCCGGGATGTGCAGGTAGCCGAGCCGCCCGCCGGACAGCTCGCGGGTCTCGGCCCGGCGCCCGGCCACCCAGTCGTGGTAGCGCAGCGCCTCCTCGTCGGCGAGCGGGACGACCACCGGGTGGCGCTGGTCGGTGCCGTCCTTGCCGGCCACGGTGAGCTCGACGGGCTGCCCGGCGGTCCCGGCCAGCAGCGGCGCCGGGCCGGTGACCGGGTCCACCGGGCGGCCGTTGACGGCGAGGACGGCGTCCCCGGGGCGGATCGCGGCGCCGGGCGCGGCGAGCGGCGAGCGGGCCCGGGGGTCGGAGGACTCGCCGGGCAGGATCCGGGCGATCCGCCAGAGGTCCCCGTCCTTGACCAGGTCGGCGCCGAGCAGGCCCTGGCGCCGCGCGGGCTCGGTGTGCAGGCCGTAGGGCATGACGTAGGCGTGCGAGGTGGCGAGTTCGCCGTGCACCTCCCAGAGCAGGTCGACCAGGTCGTCGTGCGAGCCGACCCGTTCGACCAGCGGGCGGTAGCGCTCCAGGACGCCGTCCCAGTCGACGCCGGAGAGGTCCGGGCGCCAGAAATTGTCGCGCATCAGCCGGCCGTTCTCGGCGTACATCTGGCGCCACTCGGCGGCCGGGTCGACCGTCACCCGCAGCCGGGCGAGGTCGACGGCCGTCTCGTCCTCGTCGCCCGCCTTGTGGTCGGCCGGGAGGATCCGCAGCTCGCCCTCGTCCACGACCGCCAGCCGGCTGCCGTCCCCGCTGACCGCGAACCAGTCCAGGCCGTGCACGAGCGGCTCGGCCCGGCGCTTCTTGAGGTCGAAGCGCTCCAGCGTGGCCCGGGGCCGTTCGTCCTCCAGCGAGGCCGCCTCGTCGCCGAGTTCGCCGAGCAGCGGCAGGCGCGTCCACAGCACGCCGTCCTTGCCCGCCTTGAGCGCGCCGAAGCGGCCGCCCTCCACCGGGAAGGGGACGATCCGGTCGGCGATGCCGTCCAGGTCGACCCTGGTCACCGGCGCGGCGTCGGCGCCGCCCTCCTCGCCGTCGCCCTTCTTGCCGCGCGGCTCCTCGTCCTCCCCGCCGAGCGGGCGCCCGGCCCGCTGCGGGCCGAACGGGGACGGCGTGTCGGCGGCCAGCGTGATCAGGTACGGGCGGCAGCCGTTGGGGAAGGACAGGTCGAAGACGTGCGAGTCGTAGACCGGGTCGAAGTTGCGCACCGACAGGAAGGCCAGGTAGCGGCCGTCCGCGGTGAAGGCCGGCGCGGTGTCGACGAAGCGCTGCTGGGTGACCTCGCCGACCGTCCGGGTGGCCAGGTTCGCCAGCACGATCTGGCGCAGCGACCACGCCCCGCTGCCCGGCACCGGGCGCGACCAGGCCAGCCACGCGGAGTCCGGGCTGAACACCAGGCCGCTGACCTCGCCGTCGGTGCTGCGGGCCAGCTCGTGCACGGCGCCGTCGGCGAGCGTCACCAGCAGCACCCGGCCGTCGTGCACGCCGAGCGCCGCCTGCTTGCCGTCCGGGGAGACCATCAGCGAGTTGACCCGGCCGAGCTGTCCGGCGGCCAGCCGGCGGCGCTCGGCGCCGTGGACGGCGGGGGCGAACTCCAGCCCGTCCTCGCCCCCGGCGTCCGACACCCACAGCACGCCCTGCGCGCCGTCCTCGCCCGGCACCACGCGGGCCAGCCGGCCGCGCACGCCCGGCGTCTCGTCCAGCACCCGGGCCGGGCCCTCGCGGTGGGTCAGCCAGTGCACGCTCCCGCGCACCACGACGGCGCTGGCCCGGCCGGTGCGGTCCGGGGCGACGGTCTCCAGCCAGTGCGCGGCGTGCACCGGGCGCGGGCGGCGGCCGGTGCGCGGCCCGGCCAGCCGGACGTCCAGGCGGCGCGGCTCGGCGCCCTCGGCCAGGTCCTCCAGGAGCCACAGGTCGCCGGCCCGGTGCCAGACCACCCGGGTGCCGTCGGTCGCGGCGTTGCGGGCGTAGAAGCCGTCCGGGGAGGTGGTGTGGCGGCGCAGGCCGGTGCCGTCCGGAAGGCTGGAGTAGAGCTCGCCGACGCCCTCGTGGTCGGACAGGAACGCGATCCGCGAGCCGTCCGCGCCGGCCACCCACAGCGGCGAGGAGAGCTGCCCGTCGAGGTCCTCGTGGATCCGGACGAACTCGTCCCGGCCGATCCACAGCTTGCCCGCCCGGCCGCCCCGGTAGCGCTTCCACCAGGCCGGTTCGCGGTTGTTGACGGTGCCCAGCAGCACCCGGTCGCCGTCCGGCTCGAAGGCCAGCCCGCCGACCGGCCCGTACGGCAGCCGCACCGGCTCGCCGCCGTCCAGCGGCACCGCGTGCGCCCAGGTGCGGCGCAGGGTGGCCTGCCCGGCGGTGGTGGTGGCGATCGGACGGCCGTCGGCGGTCCACCCCTGTAGCTGGGTCTGGCCGCTGCCCCAGTGGGTCAGACGCCGCGACGGGCCGCCGTCCACCGGCACGACGTGCACCTCGGGCGCGCCGTCCCGGGCGGAGGTGTAGGCGATGTGCCGCCCGTCCGGGGAGAACCGCGGGTGGTGGACGGGCAGGTGATCGGCCGTCAGCCGCCAGGCCCGGCCACCGTCCAGAGGGGCGAGCCAGACGTCGTTCTCGGCGACGAAGGTGACCAGGTCACCGTGCAGATGCGGGTGGCGCAGGTATGCGCCGACAGGGTTGCTGAGGGGTTCCGTCACGCCGCCAGCGTAGGCACGTACGCGGACGGGGCGGGCCGCTTTTACCCGACTCCACCCGGGTGAGACCGGGCGGGATCCGGACGGAATCCGAGTGGGAACCGGGCGAAAACCGGGCGGGATCCGGGCGGCCCCCGAACGCAGGGGCCGTCAGGCCCAGCGCCCCGTGCGCCCGAGCAGCAGCGCCCCGGCGGCCACGCCGGCCGTCGAGGTGCGCAGCACCGACGGGCCGAGCCGGTGCGGCTTCGCGCCCGCCTCGGCGAAGGCGGCCAGCTCCTCCGGGGAGACGCCGCCCTCGGGGCCGACCACCAGGACGACGTCCCCGGCGGCCGGCAGCGCGGCGGCGGCCAGCGGCTCGGAGCCCTCCTCGTGCAGCACCGCGGCGAACGCGGCGCCGGCCAGGACGGGGGTCAGCTGGCGGGTCGTCATCAGGTCCCGCACCTCGGGGAAGCGCAGCCGGCGGGACTGCTTGCCCGCCTCCCGGGCGGTGGCGCGCCACTTGGCGAGCGCCTTGGCGCCGCGCTCGCCCTTCCACTGGGTGATGCAGCGCGAGGCGGCCCACGGGATCACGACGTCCACGCCGACCTCGGTCATGGTCTCCACGGCCAGCTCGCCGCGGTCGCCCTTGGGCAGCGCCTGGACGACGACGATCCGCGGCGCCGGCTCCGGCTCGCGGCGCACGGCGGCCACCGTGACGTCGATCGCGTCCTTGCCGAGCACCTCGGCGACCGTCCCGTCCACGCCGAGCCCCAGCCCGTCGGCCAGGGTGACCGCCTCGCCCGCCGTCAGCCGCTTCACCGCGGCCGCGTGGCGCCCCTCCGGCCCGTCCAGCCGCACCACGGCCCCGGGCGCGGCGGCGGCGATCCGCTCGGTCTCTACGACGAACACGGGGGCGGTCATGAGGGGGAACCTTTCCGGGGTGGGACCTGCGGCCCGGGCCGGCAACCACGGCCAGGGCCCGCGACCAGGGGGGACGGAACGCGAAAGGGGTGCCGGGGCGAGGCCCCGGCACCCCTCCGCGGACGGCTAGCGGCCGTTGAACGCGTCCTTCAGACGCGAGAACAGGCCCTGCTGGCCCGGCGCGAACTGGCCGGACGGGCGCTCCTCGCCGCGCAGCACCGCGAGACGGCGCAGCAGCTCCTCCTGCTCGGCGTCGAGCTTGGTGGGCGTCTGCACCTCGACGTGCACTATCAGGTCGCCCCGGCCGCCCCCGCGCAGGTGGGTGATGCCGCGGCCGTGCAGCGGGATCGACTGGCCGGACTGGGTGCCGGGCCGGATGTCGACCTCCTCCAGCCCGTCCAGGGTCTGCAGCGGCACCTGGGTGCCGAGCGAGGCGGCCGTCATCGGGATGGTGACGGTGCAGTGCAGGTCGTCCCCGCGCCGCTGGAAGACGGTGTGCGTGGTCTCGGCGATCTCGACGTACAGGTCGCCGGCCGGGCCGCCGCCGGGGCCGACCTCGCCCTCGCCGGCCAGCTGGATCCGGGTGCCGTTGTCGACACCGGCCGGGATCTTGACGGTCAGGGTGCGGCGGGCGCGGACCCGGCCGTCGCCGGCGCACTCCGGGCACGGGGTCGGCACGACGGTGCCGAAGCCCTGGCACTGCGGGCAGGGGCGGGAGGTCATGACCTGGCCCAGGAAGGACCGGGTGACCTGGGAGACCTCGCCCTTGCCGCGACACATGTCACAGGTCTGCGCGGAGGTGCCGGGCGCGGCGCCCTCCCCGCTGCACGTGGTGCAGGTGACGGCCGTGTCGACCTGGAGCTCCTTGGTGGTGCCGAACGCGGCCTCCTCCAGGGTGATCTCCAGCCGGATCATGGCGTCCTGCCCGCGGCGGGTGCGCGAGCGCGGGCCCCGCTGGCCGGCCGCGGCGCCGAAGAAGGCGTCCATGATGTCGGAGAAGCCGAAACCGGCCGCGCCGGCGCCGAAGCCGCCCGCGCCACCGCCGCCGCCCGGCGAGAGCGGGTCGCCGCCGAGGTCGTAGACCTGCCGCTTCTGCGGGTCGGAGAGCACCTCGTAGGCGGCGTTGATCTCCTTGAACCGCTCCTGCGTCTTCGGGTCCGGGTTGACGTCCGGGTGCAGTTCGCGTGCCAGGCGCCGGAACGCCTTCTTGATCTCGTCCTGCCCCGCATCCCGTCGGACGCCGAGTACCGCGTAGTAGTCCGTGGCCACCTAATGCTCCGCTTGTTCCGCCTGTAGTAGTGCTGCGACAGGGCACCACCGCTGGTCTGTCCAGCGGTGGCTGATTGCTACGACTCGGCCAGGATCTGACCCACGTACCGCGCCACCGCTCGCACCGCCCCCATTGTGCCCGGATAGTCCATCCGGGTCGGACCGATCACACCCAGTTTGGCCACGCTCTCGTCGCCCGAACCGTAGCCGACGGACACCACCGAGGTGGAATTCAGCCCCTCGTAGGCGTTCTCCCGGCCGATCCGGACCGTCATCGCCGCGTCCGTGGTCTCACCCAGGAGGCGGAGCAGGACGACCTGCTCCTCCAGGGCCTCCAGGACCGGCTGGATGGTGAGCGGGAAGTCGTGGCCGAAGCGGGTCAGGTTGGCCGTGCCGGCCAGCATGATCCGCTCCTCGTTCTGCTCGGCGAGCGCCTCGAACAGCGTCGCCAGGACCGTGGTGACGGTCGGCCGGTCGACCTGTTCGAACATCGCGGGCAGCTCCTCCAGCGCCGCCGGGACGTCCGGCAGGCGCTGGCCGACGGCCCGCGCGTTGATCCGGGCCCGCAGGTCCGACAAGGCCGTCTCGCCGACGGTGCCCGGGCAGTCCACCATCCGCTGCTCGACCCGGCCGGTGTTGGTGATCAGGACCAGCATCACCTTGGCCGGGGCGAGCGCGACGAGTTCGATGTGCCGCACGGTGGAGCGGCTCAGCGAGGGGTACTGCACGACGGCGACCTGCCGGGTGAGCTGGGCGAGCAGCCGCACGGTGCGTGCGACGGTGTCGTCCAGGTCGACCGCGCCCTCCAGGAAGTGCCGGATCGCGCGCCGCTCGGGCGCGCTCATCGGCTTGACCTCGGCGAGCCGGTCGACGAACAGCCGGTACCCCTTGTCGGTGGGGATGCGCCCGGCGCTGGTGTGCGGCTGGTGGATGTACCCCTCCTCCTCCAGCGCCGCCATGTCGTTGCGGACGGTGGCCGGGGAGACCCCGAGGTTGTGCCGCTCCACCAGGGCCTTCGAGCCGACCGGCTCCTCGGTGCCCACGTAGTCCTGGACGATCGCGCGCAGCACGGCGAGCTTGCGGTCGTCGAGCTGGCGGACCTCACCGGCCATGGGGCACGCACCTCCGTCTTCGCACGTTGTCCGTTGTGACGTATCGAGCTGATGCGGGCCTGGAAGGCCCGGGTTTGGCACTCTGAGCGCACGAGTGCCAGAACCCTACCTGCCAGTGTACGGCCCGGGTCCGACGGCAGGAACGGCGCAGCGGGGGTGATCCTGCCCGCAGTTCCCGGCGCGGGGGTGGTGCCCCGCGGCCGTCCGGGTGGCAGCATCGATAGCGGACGGCGAACGGAGGAGCAAGCGATGTCGAGCTCGGCCCAGCACACCCGATTCGCGCCCGACCGCGGCCTGACCGGCCGGATGGTCGGGACCATGTTCGTGATCGGGCTGTTGTACGTCGGATTCACCGGCCTGCTGATCGTGCTGCTGCGCGGCGCCTGGCCCCTGATCGTGCTGATCTCCGGCGGGCTGTTCGTGGCCCAGTTCTGGTTCAGCGACAAGATCACCGAACGGGCCATGGGCGCCCGCCCGGTGTCCCCCGAGCAGTACCCGCAGTTGCACGGCACCGTCGACCGGCTCTGCGCGCTCGCCGACATGCCCAAGCCCAGGGTGGCGGTCGCCGACAGCGACATGCCGAACGCCTTCGCCACCGGCCGCAACCCGCAGAACGCCGTCGTGTGCGTCACCACCGGCCTGCTGCGCCGGCTGGAGCCCGAGGAGCTGGAGGGCGTCCTCGCGCACGAGCTCTCGCACGTCGCCCACCGGGACGTCGCCGTGATGACGATCGCCGGGTTCCTCGGCGTCCTCGCCGGGGCGATGACCAGGATCGCCATGTACGGCGGGTTCATCGGCGGCGGGCGCAACAACAACGACCAGAACGCGGCGATCGCGGCGCTGATCATCCCGCTGGTGTCCATCGTCGTCTACGCGATCAGCTTCCTGCTCACGCGGCTGCTGTCGCGCTACCGCGAGCTCGCCGCCGACCGCGCCGCCGCCCAGCTCACCGGCCGGCCCAGCGCGCTCGCGTCGGCGCTCACCAAGGTCACCGGGCAGATCGCCGCGATCCCGTCCAAGGACCTGCGCCAGGCCCAGCCCTACAACGCCTTCTACTTCGCCCCGGCGCTGAGCGCCAAGGAGACGGCCTCCCAGCTGCTCTCCACCCACCCGACGCTGGAGAAGCGGCTGGAGCAGCTGGCGAAGATCTCCGCCCAGCTGGGCCGCTGAGCCCCGCCGACCCGCCGACCCGCCGACCCGCCGACCCGCCGACCCGCCTGAAGGGACCGCCGTGGGAATCCTGGACGCCCTGTTCGGCCGCACCAAGCCCGTCAAGCCCGACCTCGACCAGCTGTTCGGCGTCCCCTCGGCCGCGCTCACCCTGGAGGCCGGCGCCGGGTTCCTGCCCACCGGGCTCGGCTCGGTGTGCTTCGCGGCCGTCGAGGGCGCCGCGTTCGTCCAGGTCGAGCAGCAGGTGCGGGCGCTGCTCGACGCCGACACCGAGCGCGGCGGCGTCCCGGTGGAGGCCTCCAAGGACGGCTACGGCTACTCGTGGCTGCTCGCCCGGCACACCGCGGAGGAACTGCCGGAGCTGGTGAACGACCTGCACGCGGTCAACAGCGAGCTGGAGGCGAACGGCTTCGGGCCGCAGCTGCTCTGCTCGCTGGTGGGCTTCCGGAACGGGGAGGGGCAGTCGCTGGCGCTGGTCTACCTGTACAAGCGCGGCACGTTCTACCCGTTCGCGCCGATGCCCGGCGGCGGGGAGCGGCGCAACAGCCCGCTGGAGCTGCAGATCAACGCGATGCTGGCGAACGACCTGCGGCTGGAGAAGGACCTCGGCCGCTGGTTCCCGGTGTGGGGCGCGCCCGGGCTCTGACGGGCCGTCCGTAGACTCGCCGGCATGCGCAGCCGCCAGTACGGACCCGACCTGACCCCGCCGTGGAAGAAGCAGGCACCCGCCCCGGAGGTGCCCGCCGAGCGGGACCTCGTGGTCGAGGAGGCGGCGACCGGCTTCTGCGGGGCGGTGGTGCGCTGCGAGAAGACGGCGGAGGGGTTCACCGTCACCCTGGAGGACCGTTTCGGCAAGCACCGGGTGTTCCCGATGGTGCCGCGCGGCTTCCTGCTGGAGGGCAGGGTCGTCACCCTGGTCCGGCCGTCCGGCCCGGCCCCCGTCCGCGCCCCGGCCCGCACCGCCTCCGGTTCGGTCGCCGTCCCCGGCGCCCGCGCCCGGGTGGCGCGCGAGTCCCGCATCTACGTCGAGGGCCGGCACGACGCCGAACTGGTCGAGCGGGTCTGGGGCGACGACCTGCGGATCGAGGGCGTCGTGGTCGAGTACCTGGAGGGCGTGGACGACCTGCCCGCGATCGTCGCCGACTTCGCCCCGGGCCCCGGCCGCCGCCTCGGCGTCCTGGTCGACCACCTGCTGCCGGGCACCAAGGAGCACCGCATCGCCGCCCGGGTCACCGGCGAGGACGTGCTGGTCGTCGGCCACCCCTACATCGACATCTGGCAGGCGGTGAAGCCGTCTTCGGTCGGCATCCCGGCCTGGCCGACGGTCCCCCGCGGCGAGGTGTGGAAGGAAGGCGTCTGCCGCCGCCTGGGCTGGCCCGTCGACACCCCGGCGGCGTGGAAGCACATCCTGTCGAAGGTGAACTCCTACAAGGACCTGGAGCCCGAACTCCTGGGCAGGGTGGAAGAGTTGATCGACTTCGCGACCCTCCCGGGTCAGGCGTAGGTCTGGAACTCCGAGGTGTCGAGCGTGACGCCCAGCAGATGCACCGGAATGGGCTCGCCGAACTTGGTGGTCCGCTCGGAGACGTAATCCGGCAGACCCGAGGCGCTCGCCCGGGTGGGTTCGGTGAGCAGCACACAGACGGCCTTGATCGGGTCGACGATCAGGTAGACGGGGATCGTGCCCTCGGCGTAGAGCTCGCGCTTGGTCCGGTAATCGCGGAGCGCACTGGTCTTCGAGACCACCTCCACCGTCGCCACCGGCACAGTCGCTTCGGCAGCCCCTCTCTCGAACACCACGAGATCCGGCTGCAATCGACTGCCACCACCACAGGAGACATCCTGCCTGGTCCAGCGATGCCACCTCTCGGCGGGGATCTGATGGATCAGGGACTCGACGATGAGATTGGTCGTCAGGTCGGAGCTCAAGGACAGCAAGATCTCCCCGAAGATGAGCTCGGCGCGAACACCTTCCGGGATCTCAAGGCTCTCCAGAACCCCCCACACTCGCGCACTTGGAGTAGTCACGCGAACACCCTAGAGGTCGGCTCAGTCCACCAGGTCACGCACGACCGCGTCCGCCAGGAGACGGCCCTGGAGGGTGAGGGTGGCGCGGCCCCCGGCGTAGGTGTCGGGGGCGAGGAGGCCGCTCGCGAGCGCCTCGGCGGCCGCCTCGCGGGCCGTGTCGGTGAGGAGCGTGAGCGGGATGCCCTCGGCGAGGCGCAGTTCGAGGAGGATGCGCTCGACGCGGCGGTCCTCGTCCGTCAGCACCTCGCGGGCCAGGGCGGGGGTGCGGCCTTCGGCCAGCGCCCGGGCGTAGGCGGCGGGGTGCTTGGCGTTCCACCAGCGGACGCCGCCGACGTGGCTGTGGGCGCCGGGGCCGGCGCCCCACCAGTCGGCGCCGGTCCAGTACAGCTCGTTGTGGCGGCAGCGGCCCTCGGGGGTGGTGGCCCAGTTGGAGACCTCGTACCAGTGGTAGCCGGCGGCGGCGAGCGCCCGCTCGGCGATCAGGTAGCGGTCGGCGTGGACGTCGTCGTCGATCATCGGGAGCTCGCCGCGCTTGACGCGGGCGGCGAGGCGGGTGCCCTCCTCGACGATCAGCGAGTAGGCGGACACGTGGTCGGGCCCGGCGCCGATGGCGGCGTCCAGGGAGGCCCGCCAGTCGTCGTCGGACTCGCCGGGGGTGCCGTAGATGAGGTCGAGGTTGACGTGCTCGAAGCCGGCCGCGCGGGCCTCGGCCACGCAGGCCTCGGGGCGGCCCGGGGTGTGGTGGCGGTCGAGCAGCTGCAGCACGTGCGGGCGGGCGCTCTGCATGCCGAAGGAGATCCGGTTGTAGCCGCCCTCGCGCAGCTCGGCGAGGTAGGCCGGGCCGACGGACTCCGGGTTGGCCTCGGTGGTCACCTCGGCGCCGTCGGCGAGCCCGAACTCGTCGCGGATCGCGGCGAGCATCCGCACCAGGTCGCGGGCGGGCAGCAGCGTCGGGGTGCCGCCGCCGAGGAAGACCGTCTCCACCGGGAGGTCCGTGTCGCCCAGGACGCGACGGGCGAGCCGGATCTCCGCGATCACGTTGTCGGCGTACGTCTCCTGCGAGGCGACCGCGCCCGAGGAGCGGAGCTCGGTGGCGGTGTACGTGTTGAAGTCGCAGTAGCCGCAGCGGCTGGCGCAGTACGGCACGTGCAGGTAGAAGCCGAACGGCCGGGTGCCGAGCCCGTCGAGGGCGTGCGCGGGCAGGGAACCGTCGGACGGCACCGGATCGCCGTCGGGGAGTGCGGAGGGCATGACCCCATTGTCCCGTACGGCCGGGGCGAACCCGCGGGCCGTACGGGACGGGGGCGGCTCAGGCCTCGTTGGCCCCCGCGTACATCGCGGTCACGGCGTCCGCGTAGGTCCGCTCGACCACCGGGCGCTTGATCTTCAGGCTCGGGGTGAGCTCGCCGTGCTCGATGTCGAGGTCGCGCGGCAGCAGGTGGAACTTCTTGATCGTCTGCCAGCGCTGGAGGTCGCCGTTGAGCTTCTTCACGAAGCCCTCGATCAGCTCGTGGACCTGCGGGTCGGCGGTCACCTCGGCGTAGGACTTGCCGGCCAGGCCGTGCTCGGCGGCCCACGGCATGATCACGGCCTCGTCCAGGCCGATCAGCGCGGTGCAGAAGTTGCGGCCGTTGCCGATCACCAGGATGTTGCTGACGAACGGGCACACCGCCTTGAACTTGCCCTCGACCTCGCTCGGCGCGACGTACTTGCCGCCGGAGGTCTTGAACAGGTCCTTCTTGCGGTCGGTGATCCGTAGGAAGCCGTCGGCGGTGAGCTCGCCGATGTCCTCGGTGTGGAACCAGCCGTCCGGCTCCAGCACCTCGGCGGTCTTCTCCGGCAGGTTGTGGTAGCCGCGCATGACGCCCGGGCCGCGCAGCAGGATCTCGCCGTCCTCGGCGATCCGCACCTCGGTGCCCGGCAGGGCGCGGCCGACCGTGCCGATCCGCACGTCCTCCTTGCGGTTGACGCAGGAGCCGGCGCTGGTCTCGCTCAGGCCGTAGCCCTCCAGGATCGGCACGCCGGCGCCGAGGAAGAAGTAGCCGATCTCGGGGGCCAGCGCCGCGCTGCCGGAGACCGCGCCGCGCAGGCGCCCGCCGAACGCGGCGCGGATCTTCGCGTACACCAGCTTGTCGGCGACCGCGTGCTGCGCCCGCAGGGCGAACGGCGCGCCGTCCACCCCGGTGGCGATCCGGTTCTCCTGGACGACCCGGGCGTACTCGCGGGCCACCCCGGCGGCCCAGCGGAAGATCTTGTACTTCGCGCCGCCCTCGGCCCGGGCCCGCCCGGCGATGCCGTTGTAGACCTTCTCGAAGATGCGCGGCGCGGACGCCATGACGGTCGGCCGGATGGCCGGCAGGTTGTGGATGATCCGGTCGACCCGGCCGTCCACCGCCATCACATGGCCGGTGGCGATCTGGCCCGAGATCAGCGTCTTGCCGAACACATGCGACAGCGGCAGCCACATGAACTGGACGTCGTCCGGGCCGAGCAGCCCGCTCGCCTCCTGGGCGCGCGCCTCGTACGCCCAGCAGTCGTGCACCAGGCGCACGCCCTTGGGGCGACCGGTGGTGCCCGAGGTGTAGATCAGGGTGGCCAGCTGCTCCTTGTCGAGCGCGGCGACGGCCTTCTCGACGGCGTCCGGGTGCTCCTCGAGGTACGCGGCGCCGCGCTCCTCCAGCTCGGCCAGGGTGATGAGGTCGAGCCCGGCCGTCTCGGGCGCCCCGGCGGGGGCGTCGAACAGGATGACGGTGCGCAGTTCGGGCAGTTCCCCGATCTGCTCGACGGCCTTGGCGAGCTGCGCGGCGTTCTCCGCGAACATCGCCCGGCAGCCGGAGTCGGAGAGGATGAAGGCCGTCTCGTCGGCGTTGGTGCTCGGGTAGACGGTCGTGGTGGCCGCGCCCGCGCACATGTTGCCGAGGTCGGCGACGATCCACTCCAGGCGGGTGGAGGAGGCCAGGGCGACCCGGTCCTCGGGCTGGATGCCGAGCGCCATCAGGCCGGCGGCCACCGCCTTGACCCGGGCCGCGGTCTGCGCCCAGGTGAGCGAACGCCACTGCTCGGCGCCGGGGGCGCTGTCCGCGGCCTGCTCGTCGACCGGGGCGGGGTAGCGGTAGGCCTCGGCGTTGGGGGTCGCGGCGACCCGCTCCAGGAACAGGTGGGCGACGGAGGCGGGACGCCCGGCGACGATGTCGGCGCTGCCGGAGTCGATCAGGGACTGCGCGGAACTCAACGAGGACCTCCGGGGGCGGGTGGCCGTCTGAGGGATTTGTCGCGGCTCCCGTGGGGGCGGTCGCCGGTCCCCCGTTACGCGTGCGGTACCGGCGAGTAACAAGGGGGCAATCAGCAGCCTAGGGGGAAACCGGTCATTCCGTAAGGGGGTCTACCCGCCAGGCACCCCGCCACCACCCCGGTGCCCCGCGGACGGCACCCGCGTGAACCCCGCAACCCGGCCCGCCCGGCGGTTCGGCAAAGGACTGGACAAACCTCATGTCCCGGCCGGGGGAATCGTCTGTACGAGTGCACGAAGGAACGAGAATTGGGATGCGAATCCACCCGTCGACGACAAGAGTGTGCAAGTGCTGATCAGACTGCTCAGGGCGTACCTGCGCCCGTACTCCCGACCGATCGCCCTGCTGGTCGTCCTCCAGCTCGTATCGACCCTCGCCGCGCTCTACCTGCCCACTCTCAACGCCGACATCATCGACAGCGGCGTCGTCAAGGGCGACACCGGCTACATCCTCAGGGTCGGCGCCGTCATGATCGGCGTCACCCTCGTCCAGGCCCTGTGCTCGATCGGCGCCGTCTACTACGGCGCGCACACCGCCATGGCCTTCGGACGCGACGTCCGCGCGGCCGTCTTCGACCGCGTCCAGAGCTTCTCCGCCCGCGAGGTCGGCCAGTTCGGCGCCCCCTCCCTGATCACCCGCACCACCAACGACGTCCAGCAGGTCCAGATGCTGGCCCTGATGAGCTTCACCCTCATGGTCGCCGCACCGATCATGTGCGTCGGCGGCATCATCATGGCCCTCAACCAGGACGTCCCGCTGTCCGGCCTGCTGCTCGCCGTCATCCCCCTCCTCGGCACCGTCGTCCTCCTGCTCGTCCGCGCGCTGCGCCCCAAGTTCCGCAGCATGCAGGAGAAGATCGACACGGTGAACCGCGTCCTGCGCGAGCAGATCACCGGCATCCGCGTCATCCGCGCCTTCGTCAAGGACGACCACGAGCAGGCCCGCTTCGGCGAGGCCAACGGCGACCTCACCGACGTCGCGCTCCAGGTCGGCCGGCTGATGTCGTTCATGTTCCCGGCCGTCATGCTCGTCGTGAACGTCTCCAGCGTCGCCGTCCTGTGGTTCGGCGCCCACCGCATCGACAGCGGCGGCATGGAGATCGGCGCCCTGACCGCGTTCCTCTCCTACCTCATGCAGATCCTCATGAGCGTCATGATGGCCACCTTCATGTTCATGATGGTGCCGCGCGCCGAGGTCTGCGCCGAACGCGTCCAGGAGGTCCTCGGCACCTCCTCCAGCGTCGTGCCGCCCGCCGCGCCCGTCACCGAGGTCCTGCGCCGCGGCAACCTCGAACTGCGCGACGTCGACTTCCGCTACCCCGGCGCCGAGGCCCCCGTGCTGCGCGGCATCGCCATCACCGCCCGCCCCGGCGAGACCACCGCCGTCATCGGCTCCACCGGCAGCGGCAAGTCCACCCTCCTCGGCCTCGTCCCCCGGCTCTTCGACGCCACCACCGGACAGGTCCTGCTCGACGGCGTCGACGTCCGCGAACTCGCCCCCGAGGCGATCGCCGAGAGCGTCGGCCTCGTCCCCCAGAAGCCCTACCTGTTCACCGGCACCGTCGCCAGCAACCTCCGCTACGGCCGGCCCGACGCCACCGACGAGGAACTCTGGCACGCCCTCGACGTCGCCCAGGCCAAGGACTTCGTCGAGAAGCTCCCCGAAGGCCTCGACGCCCCCATCGCCCAGGGCGGCAGCAACGTCTCCGGCGGCCAGCGCCAACGCCTCGCCATCGCCCGCGCCCTCGTGCGCAAGCCCGACGTCTACCTCTTCGACGACTCCTTCTCCGCGCTCGACTACGCCACCGACGCCCGGCTGCGCAAGGCCCTCTCCCACGAGACCTCCGACGCCACCGTCCTGATCGTCGCCCAGCGCGTCTCCACCATCCGCGACGCCGACCGCATCATCGTCCTCGACGAAGGCGCCGTCGTCGGCAGCGGCACCCACCACGAGCTCATGGCCGGCAACCCGACCTACCGGGAGATCGTCCTCTCCCAGCTCACCGAGCAGGAGGCGGCGTGACCACCCCCCGCAAGCCCAGCGCCCCCCAGCAGCCCGCCGGGCATCAGCCGTCGGACCGGGCGACGGCCGACGAGCTCCCCAGCGATTCCCAGGCCGCCGCCGCCCGCCGCGGACCGGCCGGCCCCGGCCGCTTCATGGGCGGCCAGGGCACCGAGAAGTCCATGGACTTCAAGGGCTCCGGCAAGCGCCTGCTCGGCCTGCTGCGCCCCGAACGCCCCCTGCTCGCCGCCGTCCTCGGCCTCGGCGTGCTCAGCATCGGCTGCGCCGTCACCGGCCCCAAGGTCCTCGGCAACGCCACCGACCTGATCTTCGCCGGCGTCGTCGGTGCCCGCTTCGAGCCCGGCACCTCCAAGGCGCAGGCCGTCGAGGGGCTGCGCGCCCACGGCCAGGGCGGCATCGCCGACCTGCTCTCCTCCGTCGACTTCACCCCCGGCCAGGGCATGGACTTCGGCGCCATCGGCACCGTCCTGCTCTGGGTGCTCGCGATCTACGTCGCCTCCGCCCTGTTCGGCATCGTCCAGGGCCGCCTCGCCACCAAGGCCATCCAGCGGGCCGGCTACCGGCTGCGCCAGGACGTCGAGGCCAAACTCGCCCGCCTGCCGCTGAGCTACTTCGACAAGCAGCCGCGCGGCGAGGTCCTCAGCCGGGTCACCAACGACATCGACAACATCAGCCAGTCGATGCAGCAGACGCTCGGACAGGTCGTCAACTCGCTGCTCACCGTCGTCGGCGTGCTCGCGATGATGTTCTGGATCTCCCCGCTGCTCGCGACGATCGCCCTGGTGTCCGTACCGCTGTCGGTGGTCGTCGCCGCCAAGGTCGGCAAGCGGGCGCAGCCGCAGTTCGTCCAGCAGTGGGCCTCCACCGGCAGGCTGAACGCCCACATCGAGGAGATGTACACCGGGCACGCCCTGGTCAAGGTCTTCGGCCGGCAGCGCGAGTCCGCCGAGACCTTCCGCGAGCACAACGAGGCACTGTTCGCCTCCAGCTTCCGCGCCCAGTTCATCTCCGGCATCATCCAGCCCGCGATGATGCTCATCGGCAACCTGCAGTACGTGCTCGTCGCCGTCGTCGGCGGACTGCGGGTCGCCAGCGGCGCGCTGTCCATCGGCGACGTGCAGGCGTTCATCCAGTACTCGCGGCAGTTCAGCCAGCCGCTCACCCAGGTCGCCAGCATGGCCAACCTGGTGCAGTCCGGCGTCGCCTCCGCCGAGCGCGTCTTCGAACTCCTCGACGCGCCCGAGCAGACCCCCGAACCGGCCATGCCCGAGAAGCCCGACGTGATCCACGGCCGGGTCGCCTTCCAGGACGTCTCCTTCCGCTACGAGCCCGACAAGCCCCTCATCGAGGACCTCTCGCTCAAGGTCGAACCCGGCCAGACCGTCGCCATCGTCGGCCCCACCGGCGCCGGCAAGACCACCCTCGTCAACCTGCTGATGCGCTTCTACGAGGTCAGCGGCGGGCGGATCACCCTCGACGGGGTCGACGTCTCCGCGATGTCCCGCGAGGACCTGCGCTCCGGCATCGGCATGGTGCTCCAGGACACCTGGCTGTTCGGCGGCAGCATCGCCGACAACATCGCCTACGGCGCCCAGGGCGCCACCCGCGAGCAGGTCGTCGAGGCCGCCAAGGCCGCCCACGTCGACCGCTTCGTGCGCACCCTGCCGGACGGCTACGACACCGTCATCGACGACGACGGCGCCGGCGTCAGCGCGGGCGAGAAGCAGCTCATCACCATCGCCCGGGCCTTCCTCGCGCAGCCCTCCATCCTCGTCCTCGACGAGGCGACCAGCTCCGTCGACACCCGCACCGAGGTGCTCATCCAGCGGGCCATGGCCCGGCTGCGCACCGGGCGCACCAGCTTCGTCATCGCGCACCGGCTCTCCACCATCCGGGACGCCGACGTGATCCTCGTGATGGAGAACGGCTCGATCGTCGAGCAGGGCTCGCACGACGAACTGATCTCCGCCGGCGGCGCGTACGCGCGGCTGTACCAGGCGCAGTTCGCGGAGGCCGTGGCCGAGGTGGACTGACCGGAGGTCGCGTTCGGGCCGGGGCGGGACTCTCCCGCTCCGGCCCTCCGCGTTCCCGGGCCCTTCGCGTTCGCCGGCCCTTCGGACGGCCCGCCGCGGTCACACCGACCTACCCAACGAACAATAACAACGACCCACGCAACAACCAAAACAGCAGCGACAAGCAGATCGTCAACCACAA